>CAKPXA010000002.1 GCA_934201845.1 uncultured Ligilactobacillus sp.
GGGCAATGTTGTCCTTACGAAGCGTGTCAGGTCCGGAAGGAAGCAGCACTAAGTTTGGTTCGGCATGTGCTCCTTGTATGATGAAATCGAGACCCGGTCCAGCAGAGGACCGGGATTTTTATTATCATGGAAAGGAAGCACTTCGATGAGTTATCAAGCATTATACCGTGTCTGGCGTCCGCAGACGTTTGAAGACCTTGTCGGACAGGACATGATTGTCAGAACATTGAAGAATGCCCTGGCGACGGGACAGACGTCTCATGCCTATCTGTTTGCGGGACCGCGCGGAACGGGCAAGACGTCCTGTGCCAAGCTGTTTGCGAAGGCTCTGAACTGTCCGAATCAGAAGGACGGCGACCCGTGCAACGAGTGCGAGATCTGCCGGGCAATCACCGAGGGACGCCTGAACGACGTGATCGAGATCGATGCTGCTTCCAACAACGGCGTCGAGGAGATCCGCGACATCAGGGACAAGGTCAAGTATGCGCCTACGCAGGCTGACTACAAGGTCTACATCATCGACGAAGTCCACATGCTGTCGACGAGCGCGTTCAACGCGCTGCTCAAGACGCTTGAGGAGCCGCCGGCAAACGTTGTCTTCATTCTGGCGACGACCGACCCGCACAAGATTCCGGCGACGATCATCTCGAGGACGCAGCGTTTCGACTTCCGGCGGATCACCGCCGGCGTCATTCTCGAACGGATGGAATACATCCTGAAGCAGAAGGACCTCGAGTACGACGAGGCAGCTCTGAAGGTGATTGCCACGGCCGCTGAAGGCGGGATGCGCGATGCGCTCAGCATTCTTGACCAGGTTCTGTCATTCGGTGACAACAAGGTGACGCTGGACAATGCGCTGCTTGTGACGGGCAGCGTGACAAGAGAGAACCTGATCAGGTATCTGAGCCAGGTGCAGGAGCACGAGACGGTTGCGGCGCTGAAGACGGTTCATGAAATCCTCGACGAGGGCAAGGACGCAAGGCGGCTCATCGAAGACCTCGTCAGCTGCTGCCGGGACCTGCTGCTTTACGGCCAGGCGCCGGAGATGCTCGAGGAGAAGGGAGCTGCACTTCTTGACGACGGCTTCAGGGAGCTGGCGGAAAAGAGCAACCCGGAAACGCTCTACCACTTCATCGACATCCTGAACGAGCAGCAGGAGAACATGCGCTACTCGATGCATGAGTCGGTGTATCTGGAAGTGCTGACAATCAGGCTGTCCCGGGCGGATGAGGTCGTCCGGGCAGAAAAGGTCCCGGCTTCTTCTTCCGCCCCCGCTCCCGAGTCTGCACTGAGGGAGCTTGACGAACTGAGAAGTCAGGTGAAGGCATTGCAAGACGAAGTGCAGAGCCTTGCCCGCGGTGGGAATGCCGCCCCGGCTCCGACGCAGCAGAAACGTCAGGCCGTGCGCATGAATGCCGACAAGGCCGAAATCCGCGTCGACGTCAACAGGGTCTACCAGATTCTCCGCGAGGCCACGAAGGGCGACAAGATGCGCTTTACAACCTGCTGGACGGATATTCTGAACAAGATTGACTCGACTTCGACCAGGGCCATGATGAATCTGGCTTCGGTCGAGGCCGTCGGACCCGAGGGCGTGGTTATCAGCTTTCAGAACGAGTTCGTCTGCGGTCGCGTCATCAGTGACGACAGGGTCAGGGACGAGTTCGAGAACAGCGTGAGTGCCATTTACGGCGACGTGAAGGATTTCGAGTACCTGCCGCTGAACCGCTGGCTGAACATCAGGCAGGAGTACATCAGGCAGATGAGGGAGGGAACGCTTCCCCGGGCCGAGGAACTGAAGGACGTCGAACCCGAACCGGAGAAGGACGGGGAGGACATTGTGAGAAAGGCCGAGGACCTCTTCGGCAGTGACATAGTTGAAGTCAAGGAAGATTGAAAGGATGATTTGAAATGATGCGTGGAATGAACATGCAGGGTATGATGAAGCAGATGCAGAAGATGCAGAAGAACATGCAGAAGGACCAGGAGGAACTCCAGAAGACGGTGTTCGAGGGACATGCCCCTGATGACGCCGTCGTCGTGAAGTTCACGGGCGACCACAGGATGACGGACATCACCATCAAGGAGGAGGCCGTTGATCCGGACGACGTCGACATGCTCCAGGACCTCGTGATTGCCGCAGTCAATGAGGCGATGAAGAAGATTGACGACGAGACGCAGCGGACGATGGGCAAGTATTCACGCGGCATCCCGGGACTTTAGGATAAAGGGGTCCAGATCAGATGCAGTATCCAGAACCAATTGCAAAGCTGATTGACAGCTACATGCGCCTGCCGAACATCGGCGAGAAGACGGCAGTCAGGCTGGCGTTCTTCACGATTGACATGGATGAGGCGGATGTCAGGGACTTTGCTGACGCGCTCGTGGCTGCCAAGCGCGACCTGCACTACTGCAGCGTGTGCGGCAACATCACGGAAAACGACCCGTGTGTGATCTGCGCCGACAGGACGCGCGACCGGGAGAAGCTGATCGTCGTCGAGCAGGTCAAGGACGTCATGGCGTTTGAGAAGCTCCGCGACTATCACGGACTCTATCATGTGCTTCACGGTGTGCTTTCGCCGAGCGAGGGCATCGGACCGGAGGACATCAACGTCAAGGGCCTGATCAGACGCCTGCAGGAGAATCCCGACATCAAGGAGGTCATTCTGGCAACGAACGCCACGCCGGAGGGCGAGGCCACGGCGATGTACATCTCGCGGCTGATCAGGCCCGCAGGCATCAGGACGACGCGCCTTGCTCACGGACTTGCCGTCGGAAGCGACATCGAGTACGCCGACGAGATGACTCTGTTCAAGGCAGTCGAAGGAAGACAGGAAATCTGATTAGAGGTGAGTTTCATGTTTGGAAGAAGGAGCCATGAGCTTCGCAGCACGTATGACGGATTCCTGCTGGATGCGATTGACGATGCCAAGAGAGGCTGGGACCATGCCCGTCAGACTGAAGAGGCCGTTTATGACGCCGACGAGGAGCTGACGGCTGAGACGCAGTTTGCCCGCGCGAAGTACGAGTTCCTGTACCGCGAGGCCAAGCGCCGCAAGGTTCACGGCCGCATCCAGTCTTCCGTCTTCGGAAGATGAGAGCCTCCGCAATTCAGATGATTCAGGAGATGCCGGATTATCGGCATCTTTTTTTGGAATTGCCGCCGTTTTGGCTTCATCCACTGCATTTTCCGGAAAATGCAGTGTTGGCTTTTATAATTGAGGAAAATAAAGTAGAATAGTATTTAAAGTGAGGTCGTGAAAAGTGAGTGGAATGTTCATAACGTTTGAGGGAACGGACGGATCCGGGAAGACAAGCGTAATAAGAGAAGTTGTCAGAGAACTTGAGGAAGGCGGCAGAACGGACTTCATTCTGACCAGGGAGCCCGGCGGAAACCGGATTTCCGAGGCAATCAGGGACGTCATCCTGGATGACCGCTTCACCGAAATGGATGCGAGGACGGAGGCTCTGCTCTATGCAGCGGCCAGAAGGCAGCATCTTGTCGAGACGATTGTTCCTGCGCTTGAAGCGGGGAAGCTTGTCCTCTGCGACCGGTTCGTCGACAGTTCGATTGCCTATCAGGGCGCGGGCAGAAGCATCGGGGCAGCCGATGTCCATGAGATGAACCGATTCGCAACGGACGGGATTGAGCCGGACCTGACGATTCTTCTCGACATTGAGCCGGAACTTGGTCTTGAACGGATCAGAAGCAGCCGTCAGGACGAGGTGAACAGGCTGGATCACGAGAAGATGTCGTTCTATCACCGGGTTCACGACGCATACAGGAAGCTGGCACAGGAAAACGGGCAGAGAATTGTCACAGTCGACGCCTCGGGGACGCCTGAGGAAGTGACTGACGAGGTCAGGGCGGTTCTGAGAAGACGCGCCGGGGAGTTCTTCGCCTGACAATTCCAATCTGAAAGGCAGGGAGATTATAATGAAGTTAATTGTTACCATCGTCCAGGACAAGGACAGCGGCAGGCTGAGCAGCGCGTTCATCGACGCCGACATCAGGGCGACGAAGCTGTCGTCGACGGGCGGATTCCTTCGTTCCGGCAACACGACGTTTCTGATCGGCATTGATGATGAGAGGGTCGATGAAGTGCTCGCCATCATCAAGGACGTTTCAAGGAAGCGTCAGGAGTACATGAATCCGTCCGTGAATGCGGACAGCCCGATTGAGGCGGCGACGTATCCGATTGAGGTCGAAGTCGGCGGGGCCACCGTGTTCGTCCTTCCAGTCGAGCGTTTTCTGCATTTTTAGCCATGAAGCAGGAAATAACGGAACTTCAGCCGCTTTTGACGAAGCACTTCGCCGCGCTTGTCAGCAGGGGTGAGCTGTCACATGCCTACCTGTTCTCCGGACCGGCGGGAACCGGCCGGCTTGAGCTTGCGCTTTGGACTGCGCAGGCGGCATTCTGCGAGGACCGCCGGGACGGCCGTCCCTGTGGCAAATGCAGTGCCTGCCGCAGGATAGGTGAACATGTCTTTCCGGACGTCGTTGAAGTGGCTCCCGACGGCGCTTCCATCAAGGTCGACCAGATTCGCTTTCTCAAGTCAGAGTTCAGCAGGAGCGGGGTTGAGGGGACGAAGAAGTTCTTCATCATCTCGGATGCGGAGAAGATGACCGCCGGTGCGGCCAACAGCCTGCTGAAGTTTCTCGAGGAACCGAGCGGGGATGTCTGCGCCTTTCTGCTGACGGAAAACGCCGGGCTGATTCTGCCGACAATCGTCTCGCGCTGCCAGGAGTTCGAGCTTCAGGCACCGGGATTCGACGATCTGGTCGCAGAACTTGAGAAGGACGGCATTTCCCGTGACCGGGCCGTCTTTCTGGTCAGCCTGACTGACAGCCTGGAAGCTGCGCGCCGTCTTGCCGCAGACGAGGAGTTTGCGGCGATGTCTTCTGACGTCAGGGAATGGTTCAGACTCGTCATGGCCGGTGACCTGCGTGCCTTCGTCAATGTGACGACGCGGCTCAGACAGTACATGACGGACCGGGAGAGACAGAACATGATGCTTGACATGATTGTTCTTCTGACCCGCGATGTCATGCTGCTCGGCCTTGACGAAGAAAGCAGGGTCTCGGTCGAGGCGCTTCGCGGCGAGATGACTGCATTTTCCATGCGGACCGGTTCCGACCGGACCTGCCGCGCGGTTGAACTGGTTCTGGACGCAAGAAAGCTCATGGCGGTCAACGTCTCGTTTCAGAACATTGTGGAATCATTGACGCTGAAACTTGTAAGCTGTTATCATGAGTAGTTGAGGGTGATATTTTGAAGAAAAACGAACTTCTGGAAAGCTTCGAGAGCATGGAGAAGCTTTCCCGGCAGATGCTGAAGACGGTTGCTGACGTCAAGGCTGAGATGGACAGAATCGCCGAAAAGAACGCCGAACTTGAAATCGAGAACATCCACCTGCGCGAGCGGCTTGACGAGATAGTCAGAAGCAAGGACGGAAACGGCGGCAAGTCCGGGAGCGAAGGCCTCTCCCAGTCGCGCAAGAACCTGGAGAAGCTCTATGACGAGGGCTTTCACGTCTGCAACGTGGACAACATGTACGGTTCACGCCGCGTCAATGACGAGCCGTGTGTATTCTGCCAGGATGTAATATACGGAGACAGACACTGATGAGCATAGACAAGATGAGCAGCTTTGCCGGCGTGCACGAGACGGGCACGCTCTACCTCGTTCCGACGCCGATTGGCAACCTGGGAGACATGACGGCCCGCGCCGTCCGGACGCTCGGGGACGTTGACCTGATCTGCGCCGAGGACACGAGGAACACGCAGAAGCTCCTGAACCACTTTGAAATAGAAACGCCGCAGATCAGCTTTCACGAGCACAATACAAGGGAGAGAATTCCGCAGCTCGTCGACAGGCTGCTTTCCGGCCAGAACCTGGCACAGGTCAGCGACGCGGGGATGCCGTCAATCAGCGACCCCGGCCACGAACTGGTTGAGGCCTGCATCGAAAACGGCATTCCGGTGGCGCCCCTTCCAGGTCCGAATGCGGCCCTGACGGCGCTTATTGCCTCTGGTCTTGCCCCGCAGCCCTTCCTCTTCTACGGTTTCCTGCCGAGAAAGGCAAAGGATTTAAAGGAGGAGCTTGCACGGCTCAATGCGCAGACCGTGACGCTGATTTTCTATGAAGCTCCGCACCGCCTGAGGAAGACCCTTCAGGCAATGAAGGAGGCCTTCGGACCGGACCGCCGCGTCGTGCTCTGCCGCGAGCTCACGAAGCGCTACGAGGAATTCCTGCGCGGAACAATGGACGAAGCTCTGGATTTTGCATCTGAAGACGAGGTCAGGGGCGAGTTCGTCGTGATTGTGGAAGGAAACAGCTGCGCCGCGAAGCCGGAGGAGACGGACAGCGGTCTGACGATTGAGGAGGAGGTCGACCGGCTCGTTGAAGGCGGAATGAAGCCGAACGCCGCCATCAAGGAAACGGCCTCCCGCCGCGGAATGAAGAAGCAGGAAGTCTATGCCGTCTATCACCATCTGAACGACTAATCAGGAGGAACTGACTTGGAAAGCAAAGGATACAGCGAAAAGCACCGCATAACCTACTATGAAACCGACCTGACCGGCACCGTCGGCATCGGCCGGCTGGTTGACCTCATGATGCTTTCATGCAATGACCAGAGCGACGAACTCGGCCTTTCGAGCGAGAAGATCAACCAGATGGGACTTGGCTGGATTGTCACGCAGAATATGATTGACATCAAGCGCCCGCCGCGCCGCGGTGAGACAATCTACATCACGACGCACGCACAGAGCTACAACCGCTACTTCTGCTACCGCGACTTCTGGATTCACGACATCAGAAAGCAGGAACTCGCGCACATGCACACCATCTTCGCCCTGATGGACCAGAATGCAAGAAAGATTGCGCGGATCCCCGAAGAGATTGTCGCCCCGTACAATTCCGAGTACACCACGAAAATCGAGCGCCTGCCGCTGCCGAAGGAACCCGAGCGGATTGACCGTCAGAAGGAATACGAAGTCCGCTTCTGGGACATCGATGTCAACCGTCACGTCAACAACGTCCACTACTTCGAGTGGATGCTCGACGCCCTTGACCTCGACTTCCTTCTGAAGTACCAGCCGGTAAGCATGAACATCGAGTACAAGAAGGAAATCCGCTACGGTCAGAAGGCCGTAAGTCAGGCACAGATCACGATGACCGGCGTCGACACCGTCACGACCCGTCATGAAATCAAGGTCGGTGACGAACTCTCCTGCCGCGCCGTCTGTGACTGGAAGGAACGCCACAACGAATGACAGTATTCCGGAGCGCCCGCGTTCCGGTTTTTTGTTCTCTCAGACAATTGAGGATAAGACTTCGCTTCAAGAATGGAGCGAGGTCTTTTTATTTGTTCAGACAGGAAAATGCAGAGCCGTCAACACCGCTGTATTTTTCATGGCTGAGCAGCAGGTTCCATTCACGGCCTGGCGGCTCGCTTGAGCCGGTGACCATGGGCATATGGCAGATTCTGTTGAATTTGCCAACGGTCTACGGGCAAATGGCTCGAAACCGCCGAAATGCCCGTAACGGCTACGGGCAAATCGCCCGAAAATGCTCAAATGGAGCTGAGATGAAATGTGAAATCTGCAGAAAATGGTCAGCCAAACGAAAAAAGCAGGTGTAAATGAGTATGCAATCGATGCTTCTGAATTCAATCTTGTCTTCCAGAGACTGAATTTGGCATGAAAACCAGGATTGGTATATACAGATTACATCAGAAAACGGAAAACTGATGTAAAATTACATCAAAAACGCCAAAACTGATGTAATTAGTATATACAATCTCTTTTAATTCCAATATTTCGTCCCAGCCCCAAATCGCCCGAAAAACACAAAATGCCCGTAAACCCGGCCGCAATCATGAGACAAATTCCGGGTCATGATTCGCTCGGATGAATACGCAATGATATATGAAAAAATTCTTTGGCGTTGACATGTCATGTCAGGCGCAGACACTGAGAAAACAGTTAGAGCCACCGGCTTTACGTACGTTTCCGGTAAGCGGTTGAAATGTTGATGCTGACATGAGATGTCATTAAATCGAACACGACATGGAACATGAAATTGGCGCTTTAATTAAAAATGTGTTAGAATGGATTAATAATACTTAAAAGAGGGTCGGTGCATGCTATGTTAGATGGAAAGTATCGCAGGGAACTGTCCGTTGACGGAAGAAAATATGAATACTGTGATTTCGCGGAATTTCTGAGGGACAACGGTCAGAAGGTCAGTGAGATGCCGTATACAATCCGGATTCTGCTGGAACTTGCGTTGAGAAGGAGTGCGGACAAGCCGTATATCGCAAAGTACCTGGAGGACTTCATTGACTGGGACGGAAAACACGACCATGATGTCGTCTTCAAGCCGGAGCGCGTCGTGCTGCAGGACCTCACCGGTGTTCCGGCCATGGTCGACCTTGCGTCCATGCGTGACGAGATGAAGCGCAGGGGCGGCGACGTCGAGGCAATCAATCCGGACGTTCCGGTTCACATGGTCGTTGACCACTCCGTCCAGGTTGACCGCGCGGGCAGCGACGACGCCTTCGACTTCAATGTCAGGCGCGAGTTCGAGCGCAACAACGAGCGCTATACGTTCCTGAAGTGGGCGCAGGACAGCTTTGACAACTTCAAGATCATTCCGCCGGACACGGGCATCATCCATCAGGTCAACCTGGAATACCTGTCGCCTGTCATCAGTCAGCGCGACGGCGTTCTGTTCCCGGACACGCTTGTCGGAACCGACTCGCATACGACGATGATCAACGGCCTCGGCGTCCTCGGCTGGGGCGTCGGCGGCATCGAGGCCGAAGCCGGCATGCTCGGACAGGAATCGTACTTCCCGCTGCCGAAGGTCGTGGGTGTGAAGCTGACGGGCAGGAAGCACCCGGGCGTCACGGCCACGGACGTTGCGCTGACGCTGACGAACCTGCTGAGAAGGCATGATGTCGTCGGCAAGTTCGTTGAATACTACGGTGAGGGTCTGAAGAACCTGCCGCTGGCGGACCGCGCGACGATTGCCAACATGGCACCGGAGTACGGCGCAACGTGCGGCTACTTCCCGATTGACGAACAGACGATTGACTATCTGAAGCTGACGGACCGTCCGCAGGAGACGATTGACATCGTCAGGGCATATTCGGAAAGGACGCAGCTGTTCTATAACGAGGATGAGGATGATGTCCGTCACTACTCCGAGTACCTTGAACTCGACCTTTCGACGGTCAGACCGAGCGTTGCCGGGCCAAGCCGCCCGCAGGACCTCGTCACCCTGGACAGGCTGCCGGAGAACTTCAGGTACTATGACACCGAGATTCCGGAAAATCTCGAGTTCGACATGGGCGACGAGCACTTCAGCCTTCGTCCCGGTGCCCTCGGTCTTGCCGCAATCACGAGCTGCACGAACACGTCCAATCCGGAGGTTCTGATCTGTGCCGGACTTCTCGCCAGGAGAGCCGTCGAACGCGGACTGAAGGTTCCGTCATACGTCAAGACGTCGCTTTCGCCGGGCTCGCGCGTGGTCACGGAATATCTGAAGGCTTCCGGACTTCAGACGTACATGGACCGTCTCGGCTTCAACCTGACCGGCTACGGATGCATGACGTGCATCGGCAATTCCGGTCGTCTCAAGGAAGAGGTCGCCGTGGCCGTGGAAAATGCAGGGTATCCGCTCGCTGCAGTGGAAAGCGGCAACCGTAACTTCGAAGGCCGCGTCAATCCGCTCATCAAGGACACGTATCTGGCAGCACCGCCGCTTGTCGTGGCGTACGCGCTGGCCGGGACGCTTGACATCGACCTCGAGCATGAGCCTCTTGGCCGCGACGGCGAGGGCAGGGACGTCTTCTTGAAGGACATCTGGCCGGAACCGGAGGAAATTACGGAATGCATTCACAACTACGTCAAGCCGGAGCTCTTCTCCGAGAACTACAACGGCATTTTCAGGCAAAACGAGGTCTGGAACAGTCTGGTTCCGCCTGAAGGTGAGACGTATGAATGGGATAGGGACTCAACGTATCTTGCCTCCGCACCGTTCTTCGACGACAAGGGCGGACAGTCCCGTCTCGGGGGGCTGCGCGTGCTGGCCGACCTCGGTGACACGATCACGACGGACCACATCTCGCCTGCCGGGTTCATCGGACCCGACACGCCTGCCGGCAGGTACCTGAAGGAGCATGGCGTTGCCGTGCGCGACTTCAACTCATACGGTTCCCGCCGCGGCAACCACGAGGTCATGGTGCGCGGCACCCTGGCCAACATCCGGCTGCAGAACCGCCTTGCGCCGGGAAAGCGCGGCGGTTTCACACATGACTGGCTTGACGGAAGCGAGACCACCATTTACGAGGCTGCGATGAACTACCGCAGTCATGGTGTCGGTTCGGTCATTCTGGCCGGAAGGGACTACGGCATGGGATCTTCCCGTGACTGGGCCGCAAAGGGCGTCAAGCTTCTTGGCGTCAAGGCCGTCATTGCCGAGAGCTTCGAGCGCATCCACCGCTCGAACCTCGTCATGATGGGCGTGCTGCCGCTGCAGTATCTGCCTGGTGACAGCACGGAAAGTCTCGGACTGGACGGTTCGGAGACGTTTGAAATTGAAATTGAAGGAAAGACTGCACATGTGACGGCGGCAAATGACAGTCACAGGGTCGAGTTCGACGCGAAGGTCCGCTTCGATGCGCCGATTGACGAGAAGTACTACCGCACAGGCGGCATTCTGCAGTATGTTCTGGAGGAAAAGTAGCTCATCAGCTCATTGCGGATGAGGTGCTCACAGGAGGGATTACATGGATTTACCAAGAGGATTGGCCGGAGTGGTCATTGACCAGACAAGCATCAGCTCGACGAAGGATGCGAAGCTGACTTACAGCGGATATCCAATCGAGGAAATATGTCACGCAGCTTTTGAGGAAGTCGTCTATCTGCTTTGGTACGGGCGCCTGCCCGAAAAGGAGGAGCTGGAGAAGTTCCGCAGGCTGCTCGTGCGCAAGATGGTTCTGCCGGCGGAAACGGTCAGGCTGCTGCTTTACATTGCCCGTGAACCGCAGCACCCGATGAGCATTCTCCGTACGACGACTTCGCTGCTCGGCACGACGAATGACGTTGAGCACGACGAGCCGCCGCGCATCCTGGCGAAGATGCTGACGGTCATCGCCGCAATTGTCAGAATCAGGAACAACGAGCCGCTGATTGACGTTGACGAGAACATCGGCGTCGTCGAGAACTTCCTGTACATGCTGACGGGAAGCAAGCCGGACGAGGAGCTGACGAAGATGTTCTCGACGGTCATGATTCTCCAGGCTGACCATGAGTTCAATGCCTCGACGTTTACGGCCAGGGTCGTGGCCTCGACGTTCTCCGACTACTACTCATGTCTGACGGCCGCGGTCTGCGCCCTGAAGGGACCGCTTCACGGCGGCGCCAACGAGCGCGTCTTCGAGATGCTTGAGAAGATCTGCGACCATGACATGGACCCGATTGACTATGTCAGGGATGCCTTCAAGCGCGGCAGAAAGATCATGGGCTTCGGTCACCGCATCTACAAGCACGGCGATCCGAGGGCGAAGATTCTGCGGCCGATTGCTGAGAAGATGGCGAAGCGCACGGGCAACATGTACTACTTCGAGGTACAGACGGAAATTGCGGACTACATGCTGAAGGAAAAGGGTCTGTATCCGAACGTCGACTACTACACGGCGCTCATCTATCACTGCGTCGGATTGAAGAAGGACGTCTTCACGACCATCTTCGCGGCCTGCAGGACTTCCGGCTGGCTGGCGCACGTGATGGAGCAGCGCAGGGAGAAGACCCTGATCCGTCCGTGCTCGGAGTACGTCGGACCGACGGAGCGCCACTATCTGCCTGATGTCAAGGAATAGCAAGGAGAAGTTTCGAATGAGTGAAAAGATTACAATGCAAGACGGCACGCTGAACGTGCCTGACAATCCGCAGATCCCGTTCATTGCAGGGGATGGAATCGGACCTGAAATCTGGTCGGCGGCAAGGGAGGTCTTCGACGCCGCCGTGGAGAAGGCGTATGCGGGCAGAAGAAGGGTTGACTGGCTCAGGCTTCAGGCCGGGCAGGCTGCATTTGACAGCACGGGCCAGTGGCTCCCGGATGAAACGCTTGAGACGCTGCGCGAGAATCTCGTCGCAATCAAGGGACCGCTGACGACGCCCGTCGGCAAGGGGCATCGTTCAATCAACGTGACGCTGCGTCAGAAGCTTGACCTCTATGCCTGCTTCAGGCCGGTCAGGTACTACGAAGGCACGCCTTCACCGGTCAGGGAACCGGAAAAGGTCGACATTGCCATCTTCCGTGAAAATACAGAGGACATCTACGCGGGCATTGACTTCGCTGCGGGAAGTGAGGGCGCTGAAAAGCTCAAGGCCCTGCTGGAGGAGGAAGGACAGCTTGACAAGGTCCGCTTCCCGGAGACCTCGTCGTTTGCCATCAAGCCGGTTTCACGGGAAGGAAGCACGCGCCTCGTCAGGGCTGCGCTTGACTATGCGCTCAGTCACGGTAAGAAGAACGTGGCGCTCGTGCACAAGGGCAACATCATGAAGAAGACGGAGGGCTCGTTCAAGCAGTGGGGCTACGAGGCCTGCCGCGAATACGGCAGCGACGTGTTCACGCAGCTCGAGTACGATGAGGTGAAGAAGAAAGAAGGCACGGAGGCGGCAGAGGCAGGAAAGGCCGCCGCAAGGGTCTTTGTCAGCGACGTCATCTGCGACAACTTCTTCCAGCAGACACTGCTTTATCCCGAGAAGTTCGACGTGGCGGCAACGATGAACCTCAACGGTGACTACATCTCCGACGCCCTGGCCGCCCAGGTCGGCGGCATCGGCATTGCGCCCGGGGCAAACATCAACTACCAGACCGGCCGCGCCATCTTCGAGGCAACGCACGGCACGGCGCCGCAGTTTGCAGGGCAGGACAGGCTCAACCCGACGTCGATCATTCTCTCCGGTGCGATGATGTTCGATTATCTCGGCTGGACGGAAGCTGCTGAGCTGATTGAGAATGCCATCGCCGCAGCAATCGCCGGCGGGCACGTCACGGCCGACTTCGCCGAGAAGATGGACGGTGCAGTGACATTGAAGACAAGCGAGTTCGGACACTATGTCGCAGGACTCCTGAAATAGTTCTCCGCAGCAGGCGGCCGGTGGTCCGGAAAACGGACTGCCGGCCGTTTTCTGCATTTTTCATGTGCACATTAAAAGGTCTTTTGCGAATCCTTATCAGATTTTCCCCTTCAGTCGCCGGTTATTTATGTTAAGATATGATATGGAAGATTACAGACAAAAAGGACGATATTATGAGAATTTTAGCAATTGATACCTCCAACAGGCCGCTGAGCGTGGCCGTGCTGGAGGACGGCAATTTGCTCAGCCAGGCGACATGCACAAAATCAAAGAATCACAGCGTCAACCTGCTGCCGCTCATCGACCGGCTCATGAAGGACGCCGGACTTGAGCCCGCAGACCTTGACCGCATCGTGGTGGCGAAGGGTCCCGGCTCCTACACCGGCCTCAGAATCGGCGTGGCCACCGCAAAGACCCTGGCCTATACGCTGGGAAGGGAACTTGCCGGCGTTTCCAGTCTTGAGGTTCTGGCCGCTGCATTTCCGCAGACGGAAAGGCGCGTGCTGGTGCCGCTGTTCGACGCGCGTCGCGGCAACGTCTTCGCCGGCGCATACCGTTATGACGATGCCGGCAGGCTCACGGTCGTGATTCCCGACTGCCACGTCGCAGTCACTGACCTCTGCGACCGTCTTGCTTCGGAGGACGTCATCTTCATCGGCACCGACACCGCCGTCTATGCGGATGTTCTCCGTGAAAAATGCAGAGGCTGCATCCTGGCTGATGCAGGATTCAACTATCCGCGTGCCGACGTGCTGGGGATGCTCGGGGCTTCGGCCGAACCCGCCGACGTCAACGAATTCGTACCCGACTATCTCAGAATCACCCAGGCAGAGGCACAATGGCTTGAAAAACATCCGGAGGGGAAAGATGAACATGGCTCCTATGTTGAAAAGGTTTAAGACAGGTCTGAGCAGGCTGTTCGGCGAGGGAAGGAACGGTCAGCTGGAATTCCGTTCAAGGAACGTGAAGATAAAGGGATACGAGTATCTTTTCGTACGCGCGGTCGTTCCGGACATCCCGGAGATTCTTGACATCGAGCGTGCGGTCTATCAGGGACAGACGCCCTGGAACTTTGAGAACTTCGAATCCCAGATCAGGAACCAGGAACGCACGCTGTACCTGGTGGTAAGGCACAATGACGAGATGGTGGCCTTCGCCGGCTGCGACATGCAGTACGGCAAGTATGAGGCGCACATCACGAACATCGCGGTGCTGCCGACATACCAGAAGCTCGGGCTGGGACAGATGCTGATCAGGATTCTGATTGACGAGGCCGACAGGCGCGGTCTGCGCAAGGTCAGTCTTGAAGTCAGGCAGAGCAATGAGGTTGCGCATGAGGCGTACCGCTTCGCAGGCTTTGTCGACAAGATCGTCAAGAAGGACTACTACACTGACATCCCCGAGGAAGATGCAATCGAAATGGTGTACAGCATCAACGCGAACAAGAGAAAGGAACGCATGACAAATGTCTGAAGACAGAAATCTAATCCTCGCCTTTGAGTCAAGCTGCGACGAGACGAGCGTGGCTGTGATTGAGAACGGGAGCAGGATTCTCTCGAACATCGTGGCGACACAGATCAAGAGTCACAAGCGCTTCGGCGGCGTGGTGCCGGAAGTCGCCAGCCGTCACCACATCGAGCAGATCACCTACTGCATCGACGACGCACTGTGCGAGGCGCAGGTGGGCTATGACGACCTTGATGCCGTCGCCGTGACGTACGGACCGGGACTTGTCGGCTCGCTTCTCGTCGGCGTCACCGCCGCCAAGACCGTGGCCTATGCCCACAGCCTTCCGCTTGTTCCCGTCAACCATATGGCAGGACACATCTACGCCGCCCGCTTTGCCGGTGAATTGAAGTTCCCGGCCCTGGCCCTGCTTGTCTCCGGCGGTCATACCGAACTCGTCTTCATGAAGGGACCGTATGACTTCAGAATCATCGGCGAAACGCGTGATGATGCCTGCGGCGAGGCCTATGACAAGGTCGGCCGCGTCCTCGGTCTGTCATATCCGGCCGGAAAGCAGATTGACGAGATGGCGCACAAGGGTCATGACACGTTCAACTTCCCGCGTGCAATGGAGAAGGAGGACAACTTCGACTTCAGCTTCAGCGGACTCAAGAGTGCCTTCATCAACACCGTGCACCACGCCGACCAGATCGGCGAGAAGCTTGACGCAAACGACCTTGCCGCAAGTTTCCAGCAAAGCGTCGTCGACGTCCTCGCCGAGAAGACAGTGCGCTGTCTGCATGAATTTCCGGCAAGGCAGCTCATCCTGGCCGGCGGCGTTGCAGCCAACAGCGGCCTGCGCGAGCGTCTTGACCGGGAGCTTGAGGCCTTCCCTGACACCGAGCTGATCAAGGCTCCGCTCAGGCTCTGCGGTGACAACGCCGCCATGATCGGCGCAGCCGGCTACGAGGCCTTCAAGGCCGGACACCGTGCCGGTCTTGACCTCAATGCCAATCCCGGCCTGGAATTTGAATGGATGGAATAATTGCATGACAAGTGCAGATCCGCGGTCTTCCGCGGATTTTTTGTGGGTCTTTGTCAAATGGTGTTGATGGCCTCGAAGACTTCGCTCCGGGAATGGAGTGGAGTTTTTTTGTTTACGGCGGTTTCTCAAATCGGCGGCGGATGTCACGCAACGCAGACGGAAGCGGCTCTGCATTTACGGGATCACAGGCTGAAAAAACCTCTCAGCATTCGGCTGAGAGGCGGAAAATACGATTATTCACCGAGGAATTCCTCGAGTTCCATGCTGGCGGTTTCCCAGTTTTCCTCTGCTTCGTCAAGTTTGGCGGATACATCCTCGAGTTTGGTCTGGAGTTCGGCCATCCGGCTCTGGTCATTGAAGTTTTCGGGGGAGGCCATCTGTGTCTCGAGTTCGGTCTTCTTCGCATCGAGGTCCTCAACGAGCTGCTCGAATTCCTCGACGGAGCGGCGGAGCTTTCTTTCCTGCTTCTGCTGTTCCTTGCTCTGCTGATAGCTGGCCCTTCCGGCGGAGACTTCGGGCTGTGCTGCTTCGGCAGGGGACTCACTGGCCTTTCTTGCAGCGGCGATTTCCTCCTGTTCCTCCTTCTTTTCAATGTAGTAGTCGTAGTCGCCGAGATAGAGCGTTGATCCCTTTGGCGCAATCTCGAGCACGCAGGTTGCGACCTTGTTGATGAAGTAGCGGTCGTGCGAAACGAAGAGAACCGTGCCGTTGAAGTCCATGACGGCGTTTTCGAGCACTTCCTTGCTGTCGATGTCGAGGTGGTTCGTCGGTTCGTCGAGGATGAGGAAGTTGTTATGCTTCATGGCGAGCTTCGTCAGCAGCAGGCGGGCCTTTTCGCCGCCGGAGAGGTTGTGGACGACCTTGGCGACGTCATCGCCGGTGAAGAGGAAGCTGCCGAGAATCGAGCGGATGTCCTTTTCGGGCGTCGTCGGATGGTCATCCCAGAGCTCGTTCAGAACGGTCTTTTCGCCATGCAGGTTGTGCTGTTCCTGGTCATAGTATCCGACCTGGACGTTCGTGCCAAATGCAGAGGTGCCTCTGACAAACGGAATCTGACCGAGAATGCTCTTCAGAAGCGTCGACTTGCCGATGCCGTTCGGGCCGACGATGGCCATTACCTGGTTCTTCTTCAGGTCGATGTTGATGGGTTCGGCGATGACGTGACCGTCGTAGCCGATGGCTGCATCCCTGACGGTCAGGACGACGTTTCCGCTCTGGCTGTCAGCGGTGAATCTGAAGTGCGGTCCCTTTTCGTCACCTTCAGGCCGCTCGATTCTGTCCATCTTCTCGAGCTGCTTGCGGCGGCTCTGAGCACGCTTCGTCGTCGAGGCGCGCACGAGATTTTTGTTCACGAAGTCCTCCAGCTTGGCAATCTCTCCCTGCTGCTTTTCGTAGTTCTTCCATTCCTGGCGCAGCCGCTCGGCCTTCTGATCGATGTAGTCGGAATAGTTGCCCTTGTACCAGCTGCTGTGGTGGTGGCTGATTTCATAGACCTCATTGACGATTCTGTCGAGGAAGTAGCGGTCGTGGGAGACGATCAGCAGGGCGCCCCTGTAGGTCTGGATGTAGCCTTCAAGCCATGTCAGGGTGTCGATGTCGAGATGGTTCGTCGGTTCGTCCAGGATGAGCAGGTCACGGCGTTCAAGAAGCAGCTTGGCCAGGGCAAGACGGGTCTTCTGACCTCCGGAAAGGGATGACACCGTGCGTTCGAAGTCCTCCTGCTCGAAGTGGAAGCCGTGGAGGACGGAGCGGATTTCGGCCTCATAGCCGTAGCCGTTTGACTCCTTGAAGTCATGAAGCAGCTGATCGTACTGGTTGAGAAGCTGCTGGTATTCGGAGGAGGAATGGTCGGCGCCGGGGTCTGCGATGGCTTCCTCCATCTCATGCAGCTTTCCTTCCATTTTCTGCAGCTTCTCGAAGACGATGAGCATTTCATCGTAGATCGTGCGGTCGGATTCAAGACCGGTGTTCTGGGCGAGATAGCCGATGGTAAGGCCCTTCTTCTTCGTGATCTGACCTGCGTCCGGTTCCTGGTCGCCGATGATCATCTTGATCAGGGTCGACTTGCCGACGCCGTTTCTGCCGACGAGGGCAATGCGCGAATTGTCGGAAATGTCCAGACTGACGTTTTCAAACAGCGTGTCGGCGCCGAAGTAGCGTGCGACCTGCTGTACCTGTAAAAGTATCATGTTGGTTCACCTTTTCATTGAGTAATTGTTGACATTCTTCACAAGTGAAGTGGCACATGAGCCGAAGATCCACTCATATCAAATGCAGGTTGTATAGAACTTTGTGAATTAAGTAACTTTCTGTTTTAAAGCCCTGAATTTTATGCTAAAATCTAAGAGTAAGCATGACAGACAGGGGGACTATCAATGACATCCCGGAACATACCGAAGGCCACGGCCAGACGGCTGCCAATCTACTGCCGTTATCTGAACATGCTGTCAGATTCCGGCAAGGAGCGCGTCAGTTCGACGGAGCTGGCGGAAGCGGTCAAGGTTGACTCTGCAACCATCCGCCGGGACTTCTCGTACTTCGGAGCGCTTGGCAAGCGCGGCTACGGCTATGACGTCGAGGACCTGCTGAAGTTCTTCAGGAAGACGCTCAACCAGGACAAGCTGACGAACGTTGCACTGATCGGCGTCGGCAACCTCGGGCATGCGCTGCTGAACTTCAACTTCCACAAGGGCAACAACGTGAGGATCAACGCTGCATTTGACATCAACCGGGAGATAACCGGAACGATTCAGAGCGGAGTGCCGGTCTATCCGATGGAGGACATGAAGGAGCAGCTCAGGATTCAGCAGATTGAAATCGCCATTCTGACGGTGCCGGCATCTTCTGCCCAGAACGTCACGGACGATCTGGTCGACGTCGGCATCAAGGGCATCCTGAACTTCACACCGCTCAGGATTTCCGTGCCGGACACCGTGCGCGTGCAGAACGTCGACCTTACAAACGAGCTGCAGACGCTGATATACTTCCTCGATCTCGACAGGAAGTCATAGGCTGGGAAGGGTTCTTCCCGGCCTTTTTTGCGTCTTCAGAGCAGCCAGGTGGCAACTGCGACCGTGTTCATCAGCATGTGCGCCGCCATGCTCGTCCTGATTCTGCCGCTCAGGGCATAGATGCTGCAGAAGATGAGACCCTGGATGCCGTAGACGAGCAGGTGCCCGTCCATGTGACTGAGAGAAAACAGGGCGCTTGAGAGCAGCGCGCATAACGTCTTCGGAAGCAGTGCCGACAGGTTGCCGAAGATGACCTTCCTGTACACCAGCTCCTCGAATATCGGCCCGGCGATGCAGATGGACAGGAAGAAGCCTGCACCCTGCCGAAGCTCGCCTGCAAGCCTCGCGGAGTTTGCTGACACTGCCGGAAGATGGAGCATGGCGGTCTCGAAGAACCGCGTCAGAAACTGGGCGGCAATGAGGATGACGGCGCCGAGCACTGCGACAAGGGCTTCCTGTCCCTTCCGGAGGCTTCTTCCGGAAGACTCGACGGGATTTTCGAACGGAAGCTTCCTGTTGAGAAACAGGGTCAAAACGGCGGCCGCCAGCCAGATGAAGCCGGTCAGCGTAAACACCCGGGAGTCGCTGATGCGGTACATGAGAAAGGCGGTTCCCGTCATCACGGCACCATAGCAGAATAACATTGCCATGGTGTTCATGGCATTCTTTTCGAACATGAAATTTCCCCCCTCGGCATTGAGCTTTCTCTATTATATCACACGAATGTTTTCTGCAGTGCCTTTAACAAACCTTAAAAACTTTAATTTTCTGCCGTAAAAACGCGGGGTGACGCGGTTTTTATCTTAAGTTTTAGCACTCGGCACCTAAGAGTGATAAAAAACTCTTGCAATTGCCGTGAAAAGTGTTTATAGTAGGAAATGTAATCAGTTAGCACTTGAACAGCAAGAGTGCTAAAAAAGACTTTGGAGGGATATAACGTGCTTAAACCATTAGGAGATCGTGTCATTTTAGAGGTTCAAAAGGAAGAGGAACAGACAGTCGGCGGAATCGTCCTGGCAAGCAACGCCAAGGAAAAGCCGCAGACGGGCAAGGTTCTGGCTGTTGGTGCAGGACGTGTCCTTGACAACGGTGAAAGGATCGCTCCATCCGTCAAGGAAGGCGATGTTGTCGTGTTCGACAAGTACGCCGGAACGGAAGTCAGCTACGAGGGCGGAAAGTACCTGGTAGTTCACGAGAATGATATTGTTGCCGTCGTTGAATAGTGACGGAATCGGGACTGGATTTTTAAAGAAGAATTTTTCATGAGGTGAATTTGATAATGGCAAAGGAAATCAAGTTTTCAGAAGATGCTCGTTCAAAGATGCTTGCCGGCGTTGACAAGCTGGCCGACACAGTCAAGTCGACGATTGGTCCCAAGGGACGCAACGTCGTTCTTGAACAGTCATACGGCGCTCCTACAATCACAAACGACGGCGTGACGATCGCCAAGGCCATCGAACTTGAAGATCATTTCGAGAACATGGGCGCAAAGCTCGTTGCTGAAGTTGCTTCCAAGACGAATGACATCGCCGGCGACGGCACGACGACGGCCACGGTTCTGACACAGGCCATCGTCAACGAAGGCATGAAGAACGTCACGGCCGGCGCCAACCCTGTAGGCATCCGCCGCGGCATCGAACTTGCCACGAAGACGGCCGTCGAGGCATTGAAGAAGATGTCCCACAAGGTTGAGTCAAAGAGCGACATCGCCCAGATTGCCTCCATTTCCTCCGCAAACGAGGAAACCGGCAGCTTGATTGCGGACGCAATGGAAAAGGTCGGCAACGACGGCGTCATCACAATCGAGGAATCAAAGGGCATTGACACATCCCTCGACGTTGTCGAAGGCATGCAGTTCGACCGCGGCTACCTGTCACAGTACATGGTCACGGACAATGACAAGATGGAAGCGGACCTTGACAATCCGTACATTCTCGTGACGGACAAGAAGGTCTCCAACATCCAGGAAATCCTGCCTCTGCTTCAGTCAATCGTCGAACAGGGACGTCCGCTTCTCATCATCGCCGATGACGTTGACGGCGAGGCCCTTCCGACACTTGTACTCAACAAGATCCGTGGCACGTTCAACGTCGTTGCCGTCAAGGCACCCGGCTTCGGCGACCGCCGCAAGGCAATGCTTCAGGATATTGCCATCCTCACGGGCGCAACGGTCATCACTGACGACCTCGGCCTCCAGCTCAAGGATGCAACGCTCAGCCAGCTTGGTACTGCAGGCCGCGTGACGGTTACAAAGGAAAACACGACAATCGTTGAAGGCGCAGGCGACAAGGAACAGATTGCAGAACGCGTCGATCAGCTGAAGAAGCAGATTGCCGAGACAACGTCCGACTTCGACCGTGAGAAGCTGCAGGAACGTCTGGCCAAGCTTGCCGGCGGCGTTGCCGTCATCAAGGTCGGCGCCGCAACTGAAACGGAACTCAAGGAACGCAAGTATCGCATTGAGGATGCCCTGAACGCCACAAGAGCGGCCGTTGAGGAAGGCTTCGTTCCAGGCGGCGGTACAGCCCTTGTCAATGTCATCGGCGACGTTGCCGCATTGAAGGAAACGGGCGACGTTCAGACGGGCATCAACATCGTCAAGCGCGCACTTGAGGAACCTGTTCGCCAGATTGCCGCAAATGCAGGCCTTGAAGGCTCCGTCATCGTTGAGAAACTCAAGGAACAGAAGCCTGGCATCGGCTACAACGCCGCAACGGACGAATGGGTTGACATGGTCAAGGAAGGCATCGTCGATCCTACGAAGGTCACACGTTCCGCACTTCAGAACGCTGCCTCCGTCTCAGCACTGCTTCTCACGACTGAAGCAGTCGTTGCCGACAAGCCTGAACCTAAGGAACCCGCTGCACCACAGATGCCACAGGGCGGCATGATGTAATTCAACCGGAACAAGACTTTGGTTCCGGGGACTCCCAGGAGTCTCCGGAACTTTTTTTGAAAGCGTGCAAGGAAACACGCTCTTTTAAGGACGTGATGAATTGCCTGTTTTTTTGTCCTTATGACATACGAATGCGAACATATGTGTTATAATGGTTGATATAAAAGATATAAACAGACTTACGTATGGTAGAACATCGTTTTACAATCCTGATTATCATCTCATCTGGGGCACTAAGTATCGCAATAAAGTGCTGAAAGGACACGTCGAAACAGTGAAGCGAACCTTAAAGGTTTAAAAGCCATTGGCCAGGGACTGGCCCTGGTAAAATAACGGAGTTCTGTAAGTCAGGTGGCTGGAATACCAGCGCAACATCCTGAATACTACTTCGTGTTCCCAGAAGCTCGGTCATTTATGGCCGAGTAGTTCACGTACCGTCAAATCTTGAAAAATCATGAAAAAGGTCATAATATATAATGGAACATGTTACACGGGATGTATTATTCGTGAAAGTTGGGTGTGCAATAATTCATCAGTTGGTGTAAAATGTTAGAATACAGCGCAATTATGCATTGATAATCTGCAGCTTTCGGATTGAGGTATGCCGGGCTGCTTTTTACAAAGGAGAAAATCGCTATGTATCGTTATTTAAAGAGGCTGCTGATCGGGGAACCCCTGAAGACAGCCGATGAGGGAGGCCAGTCCCTGACGAAGTTCAAGGCGCTGGCTCTGTTGTCGTCTGACGCCCTGTCGTCAGTTGCATATGGTACTGAACAGATTACGGCGGCATTGTTCGTGCTGTCTGCTGCAGCTACCTGGTATGCGCTGCCGGCAGCCGGCATCGTGCTCATTCTGCTCTTTGCAATCACGATGTCCTACCGTCAGATCATCAACGCATATCCGTCAGGTGGCGGCGCATACGTCGTTGCCACGAAGAACTGGGGAACGAACGCCGGCCTTCTTGCCGGCGGCTCGCTTCTGGTCGACTACATGCTGACCGTGGCCGTTTCCGTGACTTCGGGCACCGAGGCCATCACGTCGGCGATTCCCGCCCTCAGCAAATACAGTGTTGTCATTTCGGTGATCATTGTTCTCTTCATCATGACGCTGAATCTGCGCGGGATGCGCGAGTCGGCATCATTCCTGACGGTTCCGGTCTACTTCTTCGTCGTGATGATCGTAGCGATGATCGGATGGGGGATGTTCAACATCCTGACCGGCAGGATTCACTACAATGCCTGCGCCCATGTCGGACAGGCCGTTCCGGGCATGACGCTTCTCCTGTTCCTGAAGGCATTTTCAGCCGGTTCGTCATCGCTGACGGGCGTCGAGGCCATCAGCAACGCCGTACCTAACTTCAAGGAACCGAAGCGGAAGAACGCTGCCAATACGCTGGGCATCATGGCCATCATTCTCGGCGTGTTCTTCGGCGGCATCACATTCCTCAGCTACTATCTCGGCATCCTTCCAAACGGCAGGCAGACCGTTCTCTCGCAGATCGGCATCGCGGTCTTCGGTCACGGCGTGTTCTTCTACCTGCTGCAGCTGGCGACGGCCATGATTCTTGCCGTTGCCGCCAACACGGGCTTTTCGGCCTTCCCGATCCTGGCATACAACCTTGCCAAGGACAAGTTCATGCCGCACATGTTCATGGACAAGGGCGACCGTCTCGGCTACTCCAACGGCATCATCTCGCTTGCCGTCGGTGCCGTCGTGCTGATCCTTATCTTTCACGGTCAGACAAGCCTGCTGATTCCGCTTTATGCCGTCGGCGTCTTCGTTCCGTTCACACTGTCCCAGTCGGGCATGATCATTCACTGGTATCGTGAACGCGGGAAGCACTGGGTCCTGAACTCGTTCTTCAACCTGCTCGGTGCGCTCATTTCGCTTGCGCTGGTTGTGTTCCTGTTCTTCCTGCACTTCGAGAACGTATGGCCATATCTTGTAATCATGCCGCTTCTGCTGTTTGCATTCTACAAGATTCATGCCCACTATACGGCCGTTGCCGCCCAGCTGCGCCTGAGCGAGGAGCAGCAGCTGCACGACTACAGCGGCTCGACCGTCATCGTGCTCGTCAGCTCGGTGACGCACGTGACGACAGGCGCCATCAACTACGCCCGCTCAATCAGCGAAAACGTCGTTGCCATGCACGTTTCGTTTGACACGAATCCGAAGAAGGAACACGAGACGGCCAACGAGTTCAAGGTGGCCTTTCCTGACGTCCGCTTCGTCGACCTGCACTCGTCGTACCGCTCCGTCGTGGCACCCGTGCTCAGGTTCTGCGACGTCATCTCCAAGGACGCCGTCAAGCGCAACTACTCAGTGACCGTGCTTGTTCCGCAGTTCGTTCCGAAGAAGCCATGGCAGAACATCCTGCACAACCAGACGAGCTTCCGTCTGCGTCAGTCTCTCGGTGCGCGCGAGAACATCATCGTGGCAACATACAGCTACCATCTGAAGAAGTAGCGTACAACAACTGAAATCATGACGTGAATCCCGCGACCTCCGTGTCACGGGATTCATTTTTTCCGCGTGCCGGCAAATGCAGTGTCCGCTCAGTGCATTGCGGCCTTCAGCCCTGCATTTGCCCGAAAGGTCACCATCTTTCAATTGACCGGTACTTATGTTAAAATATACTCTGTTAACTACGGGCTTGAAGCCCGTGACCCGTTGTGCGGAATCGGCCGTGTTTGCGCACATTTAATTAACAGAAAGAGGACGGCATATGTATAAGGTTCTATTGTCAATGGTCGTGACGTTTCTGCTGTCACTGATCCTGACACCCCTGATTCGGGGACTGGCGCTCAAGCTGGGCGCGGTCGACAACCCGAATGCCAGACGTGTAAACAAGGTGCCCATGCCGACAATGGGCGGTCTTGCGATTTTCATCGCATTCAACATTGCAAATTTCGTGATCCTCAGGGACCAGTATCCGACAGACCAGCTCTGGCCGCTCTTTGCGGCGGAAGTCGTGATCATCCTGACGGGCATCATCGATGACATCTACGAACTGCGGCCGTCGCAGAAGATGGCCGGCATCCTGGTTGCGTCGCTCGTCGTCTACTTTGCGGCAGGCATCAGGATGACGACGCTGACGATACCGTTTGTCGGTACCGTCCAGCTCGGCTGGCTCAGCCTGCCGATCACGCTGCTCTGGATCGCGGCCATCACGAACGCCGTCAACCTGATCGACGGCCTGGACGGGCTGGCCTGCGGGGTGGCCATCATCGCGCTGACCACGAGCGCCGTGACCGGCTACTTCTTCCTGAACGTGACGAACACGTTCGTTTCAATCATGATGTTCACGATGGTGGCGGCGCTTGCGGGCTTTCTGCCGTACAACTTCCATCCGGCGAAGATCTACCTCGGCGATACCGGTTCGCTGTTCATAGGCTTCATGATCTCCGTCTTCTCTCTTTACGGTCTCAAGAACGCAACGTTCATCACCATCATCATTCCGGTGATCATCCTCGGTGTTCCGATTACCGACACGGTATATGCCATCCTGCGCCGCAAGCTGAACAACCGCCCGATTTCCCAGGCCGACCGGCATCATCTTCATCACCGTCTGATGCAGATGGGCCTGAGCCACACGCAGACCGTGCTCGTAATCTACGGCATTGCGTTCATCTTCTCATGCATCTCGCTTCTGTATTCGTTCTCGAATCTCTGGGGCTCTCTGCTTCTGACGGTGGCGACCCTGTTCGGACTCGAGATCTTCGTCGAGGTCATCGGCCTTGTCGGCGACACTAGACAGCCGCTTCTGAACTTCATCAGAAACCTGGTGCTGAAGCTTGCAGGGGCTGACAATGACAGAAAGAAACAATGAAAAACGCCCGTTCCCGAAAAGGGGGACGGGCGTTTTTCGGGTTCTTCGTCAAATGGTGCTGACGGCCTCGAAAACTTCACTTCAGAAATGGAGTGGAGTTTTTTGTTCCCATCGGTTTCTCCTGTGTTTTTTCAAATTGGTACAGTTACGTATCAACACCGCCTGCGTTTCCTCTGACGTGACCGGGACGTTTTTTCTGTAGTCCAGTCCCTTAGCTTGTACGTTGCCACGTCGGCAACCGGGATGCCTTGCCGTCAACGTTCCATGCTCCCTGGACCTGATTTGCGGCGACTGCGCCGCCTCATGGAAAGTCCTTGCGTAATACCATGCGGACCTCCTTAGTTATTGATTTCGATTTCATTGAAGACGTCCTCGCCTGTCTCGAATTCGACCTGGCCGGCAAGCAGGTTCGTGACCTGTTCCCTGAATCCGGCCAGGTCTGCAGCATCGATGCAGACGAGGACCTTGATTCTGTCGGTGTAAACCGTGTCGAGCAGGGCGACCTGTCCGTTGGTCAGAAAGTTCTGCAGCCTGCCCCAGAGAGGATAGTCGATGGTCATCTCGACCTTGGTCTGCACGACTCTTCTGACGATGCCGACGGCTTCGACGGCGCCGGAGCAAGATCCGCTGTAGGCCCTGATCAGCCCGCCTGCTCCGAGCTTGATGCCGCCGAAGTAGCGGATGACCACGGCCAGGACGTCATGAAGTCCGTTTGCCTTCAGCACTTCGAGAATCGGAACGCCGGCCGTGCCCTGCGGCTCGCCGTTGTCCGACTCGCGCTGGATGGAGTCAGAATCCCCAAGCATGTAGGCGAAGCAGACGTGAGTCGCCTTTCTGTGCAGTGCCCGCTGGTCCTCGAGGATTTCCCGGGCCTGTTCCTCGTCTTCTATCCGGAAGACGTTGCAGATGAACCGGGATTTTTTAATTGTCTGCTCGAACGTGCCGTCTTCCTTGATTGTCAGGTATGGTTGTGACATTTTTTCTTCCTTTCATGCATGATTTTTCCTCTTTTCCGCGTACTTATACAGTTAGAGGTGATTTTAATGATTGATGCAAGCATGCTGTACGGCCGCCAGCTGACGGCCCTTGCCTGCCATGCCGATCCCGCCGGGCTTGCCGGCCTGTCGCTTGTTGAGAAGCGGCCATCAGCCAGAATCGAGGGTGGAAGACTGGTGTGTCTCCGCTGCGGCAGCAGAACCCCCGTCAGGGAAGTGACGCTGCCGAACGGCGACTGCTACTGTCCTCACTGCATCATGCTCGGCCGGATGTCGGTCTCAACTACATTATACAGTATCCGCGAACCCAATGCCTTTGAAAAATGCAGTGCCGCGGTCCTGACATGGAGCGGGAAGCTGTCCGCAAGGCAGCAGGCGGCTTCGGACAGCCTGGTGAAGGCGTCGGAAGTGCCCGGGGACCATCTGCTGTGGGCCGTGACAGGTGCCGGCAAGACGGAGATGACGTTCGCGACGCTGCAGAATGCGCTCGTCAGGGGAAGACGAATCTGCTTTTCCGCTCCCAGAATCGACGTCATCAACGAGCTCTTTCCAAGACTCAAGCAGGCCTTCTCCTCAGTCGACATCGTCTGTCTTCACAGCCGCTCGGACGCAAGGTACCGCTACACTCCGCTTGTCCTCTGCACGACGCATCAGCTGATGCGCTTCTACCATGCCTTCGACCTGATGATTATCGATGAGGTCGATTCGTTTCCGTTTCTCGGCAACGGCATGCTCGAGTACGCGGCTGAGAACGCGCTGAAGGAAGGGGGAACCCGCATTCTGCTGACGGCGACGCCTGATGAGAAGCTGCAGAAGAAGATCAGGAGAAGGGAGATTGACGTCATCTACCTGCCGATGAGGTTTCACGGTCATCCGCTGCCGGTTCCGCGCATCAGACGCTGCTCCGGTCTGCGCGAGAAGATTTCGTCCGGACGGATTCCGGGGGCGGTCAGAGAAATTCTCACTGCATTTTACAGGGAAGGCCATCCCTTTCTCGTCTTCGTACCGGTGATTGATCTGCTTCATCCGGTGCTTTTTGCCCTGAGGAGAATTCTGCCGGATGACTGCGTTGCGGAATCCGTTCATGCGGCGGACCAGAATCGCGTCGAGAAGGTGCAGGCCATGCGCGACGGCAGATATCGCTGCCTTGTCACGACGACGATTCTCGAGCGCGGCGTGACGTTTCCGAAGCTGAACGTGGCCGTGCTCTGCGCAGACGCCGCCGAGTTCTCGCTGCCGTCCCTTGTTCAGATTGCGGGCCGCGCCGGCAGAAGCAGCGAGCGTCCGGACGGGCGCGTCGAATTTCTCTGCGGCAACTGCACGAGACGCGTCAGGGGCGCCGTCAGGCAGATCAGGGACGTCAACCGGAAGGCGGTGAAGGGCAGTGAATGAATGCCTGATGTGCGGAAGAAGGCTCGGGCAGAAGGTCACCTGGGACTGGCTGCTGTCTTTTGCCTCCATTGACAGGTCCTGCGTCTGCGACAAGTGCATGGGCCGGTTCAGGCGGATTGACCCTGGCACAGCCTGTCCCGGCTGCGGGCGCAGCATGCCCGGGAGACGTCTTTGCGACGACTGCGTGCGCTGGAAGAATTCCGGCTGCAGTCTCATCTGCAACCGGGCGCTTTACGAGTATGACGTGAACATGAAGGAGTACATCACACGCTACAAGTTCATGGGCGACTACCGCTACCGGCTGGTGTTCTCGAATCTGATGAGGCAGTTCGTCTCTGCAGCTGCCGGGGAAGGACGCGTCGTGGTTGCCGTTCCGGTTGATCAGGAGACGTTTGACCGGACGCGCGGCTTCAATCAGGTCGAGGGCTGGCTTGAGGGGATGCAATTCGCCGAATGGCTGGAGATGCGGCAGAGGAAGGGCAGGCTCAAGCAGTCGCACAAGAACCGTGCAATGCGGATGCAGACGAAGCAGCCCTTTTTGTATACCGGGCCGGAAAGCCTTGACGGACAGCGGATACTGCTTGTCGACGACATCTATACCACCGGCCGGACGCTTTACCATGCGAAGGCGCTTTTCGAGGCAGCGGGGGCGGAAAGTGTGATTTCTGTGACTCTTGCAAGGTGAAATTGTGAATACTATTTATTTTTTTGGATATTTCAGAGCTTGTCATTGTTATTTAAAGCGTTTTCTATTATAATGTAATTGTAGATGAGATATGAGACATCATATCAAACCCGTTGGACAATGATGTTCAGGGGCGAAAGGAGAGGTTTACCATGTTAAAAATCAATGTTCGTGGTGAAAATATCGAAGTTACTGGTTCAATTCGCGAATACGTCGAAAAGAAGCTTGCAAAGCTCGAGAAGTATTTCGAAGACACATCCAGTTCAACGGCTCACGTAAATCTTAAGGTTTACTCAAACAAGGACTGCAAGGTTGAAGTCACGATTCCACTTCCGTACCTTGTGCTCAGAGCCGAAGAGACCTCACCTGATATGTATGCAAGCATTGACCTGGTAACCGACAAGCTTGAACGCCAGATCAGGAAGCACAAGACAAAGCTCAACCGCAAGTCACGTGAAAAGGGCTTCAAGACGGTTGAATTCGTGCCGACGGAAGATCCGAAGCAGGCAGCAGAGGAAGACAAGAAGTTTGAAGTCGTCCGCACAAAGAGCGTTGCGCTGAAGCCAATGGACGTCGAAGAGGCAATCTTGCAGATGGACATGTTGGGTCATGATTTCTTCATCTATGAAGATGCCGAGACATCAGGCATTGACATTGTCTATCGCCGCCGTGACGGCCGTTACGGTCTGATTGAGGCAAGCGAAGGAGAATAAGACAGACCTGCTCTTCGGGAGCCCGGATTTCCGGGCTCCCTTTTTGGCTCTGCAGCGGGCGGCAAATCGGTATTCTCATAATTTTACCTTTCACTTTAATTTATCCGGGAATAATGATAGAATGTAAAATGGTATACTGAATAATAAGAATAACCATTATAAATGTTAGAAGCAGTTAGAAAGGATTTATGAAGTAAATGGCTAATATCCTTAAGAAGTGGGTTGAAAGCGACAAGCGCGAACTCAAGCGCCTGGACAAGATCGCTGACAAGGTCGAAGCATATGCTCAGGACATGGCCGCAATGTCAGACGACGAACTCAAGGCTAAGACTCCGGAATTCAAGAAACGCTATCAGGAGGGGGCGACGCTCGATGACCTTCTTCCCGAAGCATTTGCGGTTGCCCGCGAAGGCGCCAAGCGCGTTCTCGGACTTTATCCGTATCATGTCCAGATTATCGGCGGCATCGTGCTGCATGAAGGCAACATCGCCGAAATGAAGACCGGTGAAGGCAAGACGCTGACGGCCACGATGCCGGTCTATCTCAATGCCCTTGCCGGCGAAGGCGTTCACGTCGTCACGGTCAACGAATACCTGTCATCACGTGACGCAACCGAAATGGGCGAGCTCTACAACTGGCTCGGACTCACCGTCGGCCTGAACATCGCAAGCAAGACACCGGAGGAAAAGCGCGAGGCCTACAACTGTGACATCACATACTCGACGAACAGTGAGCTCGGCTTCGACTATCTCCGTGACAACATGGTCGTCTACCGCGAGGACATGGTGCAGCGTCCGCTGAACTTCTGCATCGTCGATGAAGTCGACTCCATCCTGATTGACGAGGCCCGCACGCCTCTGATCATTTCGGGCCAGGCAACGGGCACGACGATTCTCTACACGAGAACGGACCGCTTTGCCAAGACTTTGACGAAGGACGAGGACTTCAAGATTGACCTCGAGTCGAAGACGGTCTCCCTGACTGAACAGGGCATCCGCAAGGGCGAGAAGTATTTCGGACTGAGCAACCTGTTCGATCCGGACAACACGGCCCTCAACCATCATCTTGACAATGCCCTGCGCGCCAACTACATCATGATTCGCGACAAGGACTACGTCGTCCAGGACGGCGAGGTTCTGATCGTCGATCAGTTCACCGGCCGCATCATGGACGGCCGCCGCTACTCCGACGGCCTTCATCAGGCCATCGAGGCGAAGGAGCACGTCGAGATTGAAGAGGAAACGAAGACGATGGCCAACATCACGTACCAGAACTTCTTCAGAATGTACAAGAAGCTCTCCGGCATGACCGGTACGGCCAAGACGGAAGACGAGGAATTCCGTGAAATCTACAACATGGAAGTCATCTCCATTCCGACGAACAAGCCCGTCATCCGCGACGATCGTCCGGATATTCTCTACCCTAATCTCAAGAGCAAATTCAGAGCCGTCGTCGAGGACATCAAGGAACGCCACGAAAAGGGTCAGCCGATTCTGGTCGGTACCGTTGCCGTCGAGACCAGTGAGCTTCTTTCCGCAATGCTTGACAAGGAAGGCATTCCCCATGCCGTCCTGAACGCCAAGAACCATGCGAAGGAAGCCGAAATCATCATGAACGCCGGTCAGCGCGGCGCCGTTACGATTGCGACGAACATGGCCGGTCGTGGTACCGACATCAAGCTCGGACCGGGCGTCCGCGAACTCGGCGGTCTGGCCGTCATCGGCACGGAACGTCACGAGTCACGCCGAATCGACAACCAGCTGCGCGGCCGTTCCGGTCGTCAGGGCGATCCCGGCATGTCACAGTTCTATCTGTCCCTTGAAGATGACCTGATGCTCCGCTTCGGAACAGAACGCGTCAAGAACTTCCTTGAGACAATGAATCTTGACGAAGAGGATGCGGTCATCCAGTCCAGGATGATCACGAAGCAGGTCGAATCAGCCCAGAAGCGCGTTGAAGGCAACAACTACGACACGCGCAAGCAGGTTCTTCAGTACGACGACGTCATGAGAGCCCAGCGCGAGGTCATCTACAGGCAGCGTCAGCAGGTCATCATGGAGGAGAAGTCCCTGAAGCCGGTCATCATGCCGATGATCAGGCGCACGGTCGACCATGTCATTCAGATGCACACGGTCGGCGAGCAGAAGGACTGGAACCTGCAGGGCATCGTCGACTTCGCGGTTTCCGCGATGGTTCCTGAAGGAAGCATTTCCGTGAGCGACCTTGAAGGCAAGTCTGCCGATGAAATGGCTGCTTGCCTGATGGACCGCGCCGAAGCCAACTACAAGACGAAGGAAAAGCAGCTCTATGATGCAAGTCAGATGCTTGAATTCGAGAAGGTCGTCATCCTGCGTGTCGTTGACTCGCACTGGACGGACCACATCGACGAGATGGACCAGCTGCGCCAGTCAATCGGTCTTCGCGGCTACGGCCAGCTCAATCCGCTCGTCGAATATCAGTCCGACGGCTTCAAGATGTTCGAGCAGATGATCGGCGACATTGAATATGAAGTCACACGTCTGTTCCTGAAGGCTGAAATCCGTCAGAACATCAGACGTTAGAAACAAAGTAGAAGGCGGTTAACCAACGTACGACACCGGCTGCCGGTCAGGGCACTGGATTTGGCACGAGTCAGCCGCCTTTTGCTTTAAAATCCGTTACCAGGAGGAGTAAAACATGGAATACAGTGAATACAAGAAAGAAATCGAGGGCATGAGCGCCCGGATTTCGGACTTTAGGGGGTCTCTTTGACTTGGACGGTCTGCAGGAGGCAATTGCCGACAACGAGTCAAGGATGGCCGATCCTGATTTCTGGAACAATCAGGAGGAAGCCCAGAAGATAATCAATGAAAACAATGAACTGAAGAACAAGTACGACAACTTCAACCAGCTTGAGGAGGCGGTCGAGGAACTCGAGATTCTGCTTGAGATGGCGCAGGAGGAAGGCGACGATGAGCTTGATTCCGAGCTGGAGGGGAAGTTCGGTCTTGCGCAGAAGAAGATGCAGGAATATCAGCTTTCCCTGCTGCTCAACGGCAAGTACGACAAGGACAATGCCATTCTCGAACTTCATCCCGGCGCCGGCGGCACCGAATCGCAGGACTGGGGCTCGATGCTTCTGCGCATGTACACGCGCTGGGCGGAACAGCACGGCTTTTCCGTCGAGACCGATGACTATCAGGCCGGTGACGAGGCCGGCATCAAGTCGGTCACGCTGACGATTTCCGGCCACAATGCCTATGGCTATCTGAGAAGCGAGAAGGGCGTCCACAGGCTGGTCCGCATCTCGCCGTTCGATTCGGCCGGCAGACGTCACACGTCGTTTTGCTCCGTGAACGTCATGCCCGAACTTGACGATGACGTCGAAGTCGACCTGCGTCCGGAAGACATCAAGATGGAAGTCTTCCGCTCATCAGGTGCCGGCGGTCAGCACATCAACAAGACGTCGTCGGCCGTCCGTCTTATTCACATTCCAACGGGCATCGTCGTTTCGAGTCAGGCTCAGCGTTCGCAGTTCCAGAACCGCGCAACTGCCGAGAAGATGCTTCGTTCGAAGCTGTATCAGATGGAACTTGAGGAACAGGAGAAGAAGCGTGCCGCCATTCAGGGCGAACAGCTCGACATCGGCTGGGGATCGCAGATAAGGTCCTATGTCTTCCATCCCTATTCCATGGTCAAGGACCACCGCACGAACTACGAGACGGGAAACATCTCGAGCGTGATGGACGGAGAACTTGACGGATTCATCAACGCATATCTGCAGTGGAATCTCAAGAAGGAAAACCCCCGTTGACGGAATACGCGAAAATGACACCTAAATGTAACAACTGTGAAAAAAACGTTACTTTCTAAATGGTATAATGTATAGTGTTGTTAACGAATTAGGAAGGGAGCATTTCCTTTGATTGAATACAAGAATGTTGTCAAAGAATATCCAAACGGCGTCCTGGCGACGGACCACATTTCCCTGAAGATTGAACAGGGTGAGTTTGTCTACGTCGTTGGTCCGAGCGGCGCCGGTAAGTCGACCTTCATCAAGATGATGTACCGTCAGGAAGTACCGACTTCCGGTGAGATAAAGGTCAATGAATACGAACTTGAGAAGATGAAGAACGGCGAAGTTCCTTATCTGCGGCGTGAGCTTGGAGTTGTCTTCCAGGACTTCAAGCTTCTGCCTCGTCTGACGGTGTTTGAGAACATCGCCTACGCCCTGCAGGTAATCGAGAAGGAACCGGATGAAGTGCAGAAGCGCGTCATCCGCGTTCTTGACCTCGTCGGGCTTTCGGACAAGGCCGACAGCTTCCCGAACGAGCTTTCAGGCGGCGAGCAGCAGCGCATTGCCATTGCGCGTGCCATTGCCAACAAGCCGAGCATTCTGATTGCCGATGAACCTACCGGCAACCTCGACCCCGAGACGGCGGAAGGCATCATGGACATCATCGAGCGCATCAACGGCGACGGAACGACCGTCGTCATGGCCACGCACAACAGCTACATTGTCAACGAGTACAAGCACCGCGTCATCGAGATTTCCGGCGGACGCATCATCCGTGACCAGGAAGGAGGAGACTACGAAGATGAAATCAGTAACGATTAAAAGGCATCTGAGGGAAAGCTTCAAGAGTCTCAAGCGTAACGGCTGGATGTCCGTTGCGGCCGTCAGCGCCGTCACGGTCACTCTTCTCCTGGTGGGTGTCCTGCTTTCAATCCTTCTCAACGTCAACAAGGTTGCAACGGACATTGAAAACGACGTTCAGGTCCGTGTGATCATCGACCGCGGAACGACGAAGAAGCAGGAAAGGACCCTGAAGAACAAGCTCAGCAGAATCGACGGCGTGAAGAAGATTGAATTTTCAAGCAAGAAGAAGGAGCTGGACAACGTCGTCGGCGTCTACGGCAAGGAGTTCAACCTGTTCAAGGGCGATGAGAACCCGCTTTCCGACGTCTATGTCGTCAGCGCGTCCTCGCCGAAGAAGACGATCACCGTGGCGAAGAAGGCGAAGAAGCTCCGTCATGTTTCCGACGCCAAGTACGGCGGCGCATCGGCCAAGAAGCTCTTCAATGTTGTTGCAAGCATTCAGCGCTGGGGCATCACAATCAGTCTTCTGCTCCTGTTCGTGGCCGTGTTCCTGATTTCAAACACAATCAGAATCACGATTCTGTCACGAAAGAACGAAATCGCCATCATGCGTCTTGTCGGCGCGACAAACAGCTACATCCGCTGGCCCTTCATTCTTGAAGGCGCATGGACCGGACTTCTCGGCGCCATTCTGCCGATTGTAATCGTCGATGGCCTCTATGTCTGGATGTACGGCGTGATTTCAGCCTCTCTTGCCGGAACAAGCTATGCACTGCTTGCTCCGGGCACGTTCCTTTGGGAAATCGACCTTCTTCTGGCCGCCACCGGCGTCTTCATCGGCGCCCTTGGCTCCGGACTTTCAATGAGCCGCTTCCTCAAGATCTGACCCGGACTTTGCACTGCATTTTACGAAAATGACAGCAGACGCTTCGCGCAGCAATGCGCGGGGCGTTTTTTGCTTTCGCTGCCGGTATGTAAAACTTACTCAAATATAGCCGATATAGAGGGTGAACGGGCAGTAAGGAGGTAAATCGACATGAGAATCAACACGAACGTTGACGCAATGCGTGCATATTCCAGCTATTCGATGTGGAACGCCGCGAAGAGCCAGTCGCTGGCCCGGCTGTCTTCCGGCAGACGCATCAATTCATTTGCCGACGATCCCGCGGGAGCATGCATCGCGGTCAAGATGGGAGCACAGGTCAGCGGGATGAAGGTTGCCAAGCGCAATGCCCAGGACGGCATCTCTCTGATTCAGACTGCCGAGGGGTCGCTGAACGAGACACACAGCATTCTGGGTCGGATGCGCGACCTTGCCGTCCAGGCCGCCAACGGGACGCTGACGTACGAGGACCGTGCCGCAATCGACATGGAATTCCAGGCGCTGCGCCAGGAAATAGACCGGATTGGCGGCAACACCCAGTTCAACACGATGAACCTGCTTGACGGTTCGCACAACACGATTACGCTTCAGGTCGGAGCCAACGTCGGCCAGACGATGGACGTCGAACTCGGCGACATGCGCTTCGACGCCATCTTCGGAACGAAGAACGGCAAGCTGAGCGTGACTGATGCCAACGGTCAGGCGGTCGACGTCGAGATGGGACTCTGCGGAAGCAGCGAAACAATCAAGGCCTACAATGACGCCAGGGATGCGTACACGGCGGCGTCTAACAGCCTGGCCGCCGCCAAGGCGCAGGGTCAGAACACCACCGCCCTGGAGCAGGATCTCGCAACAAAGAAGGCGGCGTTTGAGGCTGCCGGCGAGAAGCTCAACCGCGAGGGCCAGAACTATTCGACAATCGTCATGAACCAGGTTGACAAGGCAATCAGCGCCGTTTCTCTTCAGCGCGCCGGACTTGGTGCAACGCAGAATGCGCTGCAGCATACAATCAACTACCTTGACACGAGCGTAATCAATCTGTCCGATGCCCGGTCGAGAATCGAGGACTGCGACATGGCAGAGGAGATGATGTCGTTCACGAAGGCCAGCCTGATGTCCCAGGTTGCGGCCGCAATGCTCGCGCAGGCCAATGCCGAGCCGAACACCGTCCTGCAGCTGCTGCAGAGCCTGCCCAAGGCAGGTTAGCCCGACGTTTGGGCATCAGGGATGAGGGACTTTGTCAAATGGTGTTGATGCACCCCAAAAACATCGCTTTGGAAATGGAGCGATGTTTTTTTACGTGGTTCTTCGGCGGGCTTTCAAATTGTTACAGGTACGCATATGGGATGGCGGCCGCGTACAAAGTGGTAGTAAAACGCGAAAATCGGTCTTAAACTACCATTTTGAGAGAATTTGCAAAAGGCCGAAATTCGAAAGGTGGTAGTGAATCGTCAAGATCAGTCATTAACATTGTCTAGCATGGAACATGCTTTGGTATGAACGGATGTGACGGACATGATGCAACCTTTTTGTGTATTTGCCCATGCTAATTTGTTATAATTGGGTTAAACGTTAAAAAGAGGGGATCATCGCATGGGTCTGTTGGAAAGCTTTCTGAAATATTTCGTCCAGCCGCTGCTGTGGGCGGGAGTCATTGCAGTGGTGCTGCAGTATTCTGCAAGAGTCAGGTATGAAAGGAAGACGTTCCGGATTGCGGTCAACCGCGACTTCTACGAGGGCAGGCACTTTCTGAAGCATGCCGCCGGCTGGTTCCTGGTTGCGGCGGTCATCACGTTTCTTCTCGGCGTGACGGTTCCGGAAAGGACAATCTGGCTGTATCAGGTTTTGGGTGTAATCGCCCTGCTGTTCTGCCGGAGGGCCGACCTGAGCCTGGAAGCCTTGCTCGTGACAGGTGCGTTGACGCTTCTTGGCAGTCAGTCCGGAGTTCATTCCGCGCTTCTGCCCGCAAACCTGAGCCGGACGTTCAGCGCGTCGGTTCTGGTCATTGCGGCGATGTGCGCCGGATTCCAGGTGATGCTTGCAGGAGAGAACCGGACGGAATGGTTTGCGCCGAGAATCAGGGAAGGAAGAAGGGGCCGCAGGATTGTCGGGTACTACTTCAATGAGATGACGGTGCTGCCGCTTGTTCTGTTCCTGCCTTCTTCGGATGGGACACAGACTGCGTTTCTCTGGCCGTTTTCCGGAGGCAGCGGCATGCATTTCACGGTGGTGTTCGCGCCGCTGCTGGTCATGGCGGGAACGCGGGTGTTCAAGCGCAGCCTGAAGGCGGGTCTTGCATACTATCGCCGGATGCGGGCGGTTCAGTGCGGGCTTTGCGCAGTTTCGGCCATGATTGCCTTCCTCGTTCCGCAGGCCGGGCTGCCGCTCATGCTGCTCCTGCTTGTGGTCGGGGGCTTCCTTGCGTTCAGGTGCAGGAAGTTTGACGAAAAGGGCGGATTCTGGTACGTTGAAACAGGCGACGGTGCGCGCGTGGTTGCTGTCAAGGCCGGAACCCCGGCGGCAAGGATGAGACTCGTGCCCGGGGATGTCATTCTCGAGTGCAACAAGGTTCACGTGAGAAATGCAGAGGAGCTGTACCAGGCGCTGCAGATGAACTCGGCCTACTGCCACCTTCTTGTGAGAACGATTGATGATGAACTGAAGATATGCGAGAGCGCGCTTTATGCTGATGCGCCACATGAGATAGGAATTATTTTATTTGATTAGAGGGTGTTGTTTTGAAGAAGATCCTGGTTGTAGACGATGAAAAGGCAATTGTTACGCTTCTGGAGTACAATTTGAAGAAGGCGGGATACAGTGTCGACACGGTTTCCGAAGGTGTCAGTGCATATAACATGGCGGTGACGGGAAAGTATGACTTCATTCTGCTTGATTTGATGCTTCCCGGAATGGACGGAATAGAGATAACGAGGCGCCTGCGCCAGGAGAAGGTCGAGACGCCGATCATCATTCTCACTGCGCGCGATCAGGAGTACGACAAGATCATCGGACTTGAGCTCGGCGCTGACGACTATCTGACGAAGCCCTTCTCGCCCAGGGAGGTCATCGCAAGAATCAAGGCAATCGGCAGGCGCATGGCGCCCGTTGCCGACGAGCCCGGCGGCGTGCAGCCTGCCAAGGTCGAAAGGGAAATCTACGAATACGACGGCTTCACCGTTGACCTGGCCAGGGTTGCGGTGACGAGAAACGGCGGGCGTGTGAAGCTGACGCCGAAGGAATTCGAGCTTCTGGCATACTTCATCAAGCGGCCCGGCCGCGTGCTCAGCAGGGAGAAGCTCCTGAACGGCGTCTGGGGCTATGACTACGTCGGGCAGACGCGGATGGTGGACATGCATGTCAGCCATCTGAGGGAGAAGCTCGAGGACGATCCGAAGCATCCCGTCTACATCCAGACGGCAAGGGGCTTCGGCTACAGATTCAATGGTGATGCAAAATGAAGGGCTTCAAGGTCATTGGCTGGAATGCACTGATCTGCTTTTCGGCCATTCTGCTGAACCGGCTCATTTCACAGGTGTTCTTCGACGGCGACCTGCTGGAAGTCGATACGGTCTGGGGCATCGTCCTCTGGTGCTTCGTCCTTGAGTGCGTCTTTCAGTATATACGGCACGTGCAGCATGTGAAGATGCTCAAGATTCTGACGCAGAAGCTGATTGAGGTTGCAGACCAGAAGCCGACGGGACACATCCTGCTTGAACAGGACAGTGACTATGTGGAACTGGCCCGGGCCATCAATGCGGTTCAGAGCAGTTCCAGGCGCTTCTTCAAGCTGTTCCGGCAGCAGACGCGGGATTATCTGGCTCTGCTGGAGTCGATGACATCGGGTGTGATCGTCTTCGACCGCAACAAGGAGATAACGCTGTACAACCATCTGCTGGAGGAAATCATGACGCTTCCCCAGAATCCGAAGAGCCGTCCGTTCTACACGGTCTTTCATGATGCCCGGCTTGTCAGCATGGTTCAGAAGGCCTACGAGACGAAGGAGGACCAGCATCTGGTCTGGGAGGACCAGACTGACAGCGGCATCATGTACTATGACGTCCATGCGGTCTACGTGCCGCTGTCACGGCACCACTACTCGGTGATGTGCCTGTTCAACGACATCACGCAGGACAGGAAGGTTGCGCAGATGCAGCGCGACTTCGTGGCAAACGTCGGACATGAGCTGAAGACGCCCGTCACGGCGATTCAGGGCTTCAGCGAGACGCTGCTCGACGGCGCCCTGGACGACAGGGAAACGGCCACTGAATTTGTCGGCATCATCCTGGAGCAGAGCAGGCAGCTGACGGATCTGATCAACGACATTCTGTCCCTGTCGAAGGTTGACTCGACGGTGGGGGACAAGTTTGTCAGAATCGGGCTCAGAAAGTTCGTCGAAAGGATTGCCCGGCAGTTCACGCCGGCGATGAGGGAGCAGAAGATCAGGTTTGACAACAGGATTGCGCCTGACGTCTCGGTCGTCTGCGATGAGAAGAAGCTGCAGCACATCATCGGCAATCTCATGCAGAATGCAGTCCGCTACAACAGAAGGGGCGGTCTGATTGAGGTTTCGGTCGTGATGTTTGACAATGAGTGGTGCTTTCTGATCAGGGATACCGGTCAGGGCATCAGAAGAGAGGACCTCGGCAGGATCTTCGAGCGCTTCTACCGCGGTGACAAGTCAAGGTCGCAGGAAGGAACGGGTCTGGGCCTGTCAATCGTCAAGGAATACGTCGAGTCTCTTTCTGGAATGATTGACGTGACGAGCACGCCGAACGTCGGCACGGAGTTCATGGTGACCCTGCCGGAGTTTGAGGAAAACAAAGTTAGTGAGGTAGGAAAATGAAAAAGAAGTTGTATCGTTCAAACCACGGGCTCATCTGTGGGGTATGCACGGGTTTTGCGGAGTACCTCGGGGTCAGTCCGTGGCTGGTCAGGGGAATCCTGCTGGTGATTGCGGTGATTGCGGAGTTCTTCCCGCCGATGGTCTATGTGGTGATTCTGGCCTATCTGATTGCGGCGCTTGTGATGCCGAAGAAGCCCGAGCCGTACAAGGACGTCTTCACGCTGTTGAAGAGCATCTTCACGGGTCAGGATTCCCGGCAGTCCTCACATTCGCAGAAGCAGGGAAGAAAGATTGTCACAGACGCCAGGGAACGGGACGTCAAGGACGGAAAGGACGACAAGTGATGGGATTCTGGCAGCGTTGTCTTGTAAATGCACTGGTCTTTCTCTCGGCGGCGGGCTTCTTTCCGGATGCCCTGCACGTGGCAAGCGTTCCGACGGCCTTTCTTGCGGCCATCATTCTCGGTCTACTGAACATGTCCGTCAAGCCGGTCCTGATTGTGCTTTCAATGCCGATAACGGTCGTGACGCTTGGAATATTCTATCTGATCATCAACGGTCTGATGCTTGAGCTGACGAGCGTCGTGATGGGCGACCTCTTCCAGTTCTCGAGCTTTGCCTCGGCGTTTGTGGTCGCAATTGTCCTGAGCGTCGTGAACGTGATCATTACGGATCATTTAGCATAAATTTCTGAAATAACAGTGATGAAAGCGCTTGAAAATGTTACAATGGAGTCAGATGTATAATTTGATTTCGATAATGAAATGACGGGGGGTTATTCCTATGAACAGCGTAACGGTAAAGGAACTCGTCGATGCAGTGGGATTGACGGTTTATTCTGGTGAGGATCACCTTGTGGAAAGGCTGATTGCAACTGATGACATTTCACGTCCGGGTCTTGAACTGACCGGATACTTTGACTATTATCCCGCCGAACGCGTTCAGCTGTTCGGCATGACGGAGATTTCGTACGCACACAAGATGGATCCGGAGGAAAGGCTTGAAGTGATGGAGAAGATGTGCGGCGAGAAGACGCCGTGCTTTGTCGTTTCAAGATACCTGTCCATTCCGATTGAAATGGAGAAGGCTGCCGAGGCGCATGACATTCCGATTCTGCGTTCGAAGCTTCCGACAACAAGGCTTTCGGCCAAGATGACCGATTATCTCGGCGGACGCCTTGCCGAGCGCAAGTCGCTTCACGGCGTCCTGGTCGATATCTACAGTCTCGGTGTACTGATCACCGGCGACTCCGGCGTCGGCAAGTCCGAAACGGCGCTTGACCTGATCAAGCGCGGACACCGCCTCATTGCGGACGACCGCGTCGAGGTCTATCAGCAGGACGAACAGACGCTTGTCGGCGAAGCACCGGCGATTCTGCGTCACATGCTCGAGATCCGCGGCGTCGGCATCATTGACGTCATGAATCTCTTCGGCGCCGGCGCCGTCCGTTCAAAGACGGACATTTCGCTGATCATTCATCTTGAGAACTGGGACAAGGACAAGAAGTTCGACCGTCTCGGCAATGGTGAGCAGAAGGTCCAGATCTTCGACGTAGAGATTCCGAAGATCACGATACCTGTCAAGGTCGGCCGTAACCTGGCCATCATCATCGAGGCGGCCGCAATGAACTTCAGGGCGAAGACCATGGGCTTTGATGCCACGAAGGCATTCGAGGACAATCTGAATGCCCTGATTCAGCAGAACTCGGTCAAGTGAGACGGATAGTGAGGAATGAGAGAATTGAATTTGTTTTTTGGAAGCATTGACCCGATTGCACTGAGACTCGGACCGATTGCGGTGCACTGGTATGGTGTCATCATCGGCTCTGCGGTGCTGCTTGCCCTGTATTTGTCAGTCAGGGAAGGAAAGAAGAGGGGAATCATCGAGGACTACTTCTATGACTTCCTGGTCGTGGCACTGCCGGTGGCGATAATCTGCGCCAGAATCTACTATGTGGTCTTTCAGTGGCCGTACTACTCCGCCCGTCCGGACGAGATCATCCGGATCTGGGACGGCGGCATCGCCATTTACGGCGGGCTGATCGGCGCAATTATGACGCTTGTCGTCTTCTGCCACGTCAGAAACCTCTCGCCGTGGCTGTTCATGGACGTCATGGCGCCGACGGTCATCATGGCCCAGGGCATCGGCCGCTGGGGCAACTTCATCAACCAGGAGGCGCACGGCCTGCCGACTACGCGGGCCTTTCTCAGCAATCTCCACCTGCCTGACTTCATCGTCAACCAGATGAACATCGGTGGCACGTACTATCAGCCGACGTTTTTCTACGAGTCGGTCTGGGACATCCTGGGGTTCGTCCTGCTGATGAGTCTCAGACACAGGGAGCATCTGTTCAGACGCGGCGAAGTCGTTTTGAGCTACATTGTCTGGTACTCGTTCGGACGCTTCTTCATCGAGGGGATGCGCACGGACAGTCTGATGCTCGGACCGCTGCGCGTTTCGCAGTGGCTGTCCGTCATCCTGTTCTTCGGCGGCATCGGTCTGATCTGCTGGCGCAGGTACTGGCAGCCGCACAATCCGTGGTATCTTGACGGCAATGTCGACTGCAATTGATTTACTTAATTTTTGTTGAATTAAGTAAAAATTAAGTAAAGTGTACAATGCATACAAGCTATGTGGTAGAATAAGGATATAAGCAACGAAAGCAAAATTATCAGGGGTGATTTTATGAGTTGGAAGGAAAACTACAATACTTGGAAGAACTATCAGGACCTTGAACCTGATCTGAAGAAGGAACTTGCGGACCTTGAAGGAAACGACGAGGCTCTGGAGGATGCGTTCTACGCTCCGATGGAGTTCGGTACGGCCGGCATGCGCGGCGTCATCGGCGCCGGCATCAACCGCATGAACGTCTACACGGTCCGTCAGGCAACAGAAGGACTGGCTTCGCTGATGGACACTCTTGACGAACAGACAAGGCGCCGCGGCGTTGCCATCAGTTATGACTCACGTCACAAGTCACAGGAATTCGCCTTTGAATCCGCACGCGTCCTCGGCGCACACGGCATCCCGAGCTTTGTTTTCGAAAGCCTGCGCCCGACGCCGGAACTTTCATTTACCGTCCGTCACCTGCACACATACGCAGGCATCATGATTACGGCCAGCCACAACCCGAAGCAGTACAACGGCTACAAGATCTACGGTGAGGACGGCGCCCAGATGCCACCGAAGGAATCCGACCTGATCACGAAGTACATCCGTGATGTCGACGACATCTTCGCCGTCAAGGCAGCCGACAGGGAAGAACTGATCAGCGACGGCACGCTCAAGGTCATCGGTTCTGAAATCGATCAGGCCTACCTTGCCGAAGTGAAGAACGTCACGGTCGATCCGGAACTCGTCGCCGAAGAAGGCAAGACGATGAAGCTCATCTTCACACCTCTTCACGGCACGGGCGCGATGCTTGGCGAGAAGGCCCTGCGTCAGGCCGGCTTCGAGGACTTCACGATGGTTCCGGAACAGGCAACTCCGGATCCGGACTTCTCGACCGTTGAGCATCCGAACCCTGAATTCCCGGAGGCGTTTGACCTTGCCATCAAGCTCGGCAAGCGCGACAACGCCGACCTGCTTGTCGCGGTCGATCCCGATGCCGACCGCCTCGGCGCAGCCGTACGTCAGCCGGACGGCGAGTACAAGCTGCTGACCGGCAACCAGATTGCGGCAATCATGCTCAACTACATTCTTACGGCAAGGAAGAACGCCGGCACGCTGCCTGAAAACGGCGCGCTGGTCAAGTCAATCGTCTCCAGCGAATTCGCAGCAAGCATCGCCAGGGACTTCGGCTGCGACACCGTCAACGTCCTGACGGGATTCAAGTTCATCGCCGAACAGATCCAGCACTTCGAGGAAACTCATGAGCACACGTTCATGATGGGCTTCGAGGAAAGCTACGGCTACCTGATCCGTCCGTTCGTCCGTGACAAGGACGCCATTCAGTCGCTGGTTCTCCTGGCGGAAGTTGCGGCATACTATCGCAAGCAGGGCAGAAACCTGTACGACGGACTGCAGGAGCTCTTTGAAAAGTACGGCTACTTTGCCGAAAAGACGACGGCGCTTACGTTTGACGGCGTTGAAGGCGCTCAGAAGATCAAGGACCTCATGGCAAGGCTTCGTGACGAGGCACCCGCTGAATTTGCCGGCGTCAGGGTTGTCTGCGCCGAGGACTTCGCATCGGGCGAGAAGCACTTCGCCGACGGCAGGGAGGAGAAGATGGACATGCCGAGCTCGAACGTGCTGAAGTACATCCTCGAGGACGGCACATGGATTGCCGTCCGTCCTTCCGGCACGGAACCGAAGATCAAGTTCTACATCGGAACGAAGGGCGCTTCCCTTGATGAATCGAAGGCAAATGTTGCCAAGTTCGAAAAGGTCATCGGGGAATACGTAGACTAGAAAGAACAGAAGGGCGGTGCCGGAGTGTTCCGGCGCCGTCCTTTTTCATTTTTTCAGGCGTTTCTTTTGCGAAACTTTGTTCGCGGTGGTACAATATGACTGTATATTGGCAACGAGAAAAATGGGGGGCGATTCAGCATGATTGAACGACAACCGGACCGGGACTTCGAGCTTTGCGCGCCGTACAGTCCGACAGGCGACCAGCCGGAGGCGATAGCGGAACTCACGAAAGGCGTGAAGGACGGAGAGCATGCTCAGATCCTGCTTGGAGCAACGGGAACGGGCAAGACATTCACGATTTCAAACGTCATTGCCAACGTCGGCAAGCCGACGCTGGTCCTGGCGCACAACAAGACGCTGGCCGGCCAGCTGTACGGAGAGTTCAAGGAGTTCTTTCCGAACAACGCCGTCGAGTACTTTGTTTCATATTACGACTACTATCAGCCGGAGGCGTACGTGCCTTCAAGCGACACCTACATCGAGAAGGATTCCAGCATCAATGACGAGATTGACAAGCTGCGTCACGCTGCCACGAGCGCACTGCTCGAGCGAAACGACGTCATCGTGGTGGCCTCCGTCTCGTGCATCTTCGGACTGGGTGACCCGGGCGAATACCGGCAGCAGGCGCTTTCGCTTCATGTTGATCAGGAATACGGCCGGGACCGGCTGCTCAGGGAACTCATTGAAATACAGTTTGAACGCAATGACATTGACTTTCAGCGCGGCCGCTTCCGCGTGCGCGGTGACGTCGTCGACATCTTCCCGGCATCCAGTGATTCATCGGCGCTTCGCATCGAGTTCTTCGGTGACGACGTTGACCGGATTTGCGAGTTCAATCCGGTTACGGGCGAAGTCATCACGGACACGGACAGGGTGACGATCTTCCCGGCAACGCACTTTCTGACAAGCGATGACCGGATGCAGAAGGCCCTGGAGGGAATCGAGGCCGAGCTGAAGGACAGACTTGCCGAACTGCGAGCGCAGGGCAAGCTTCTTGAGGCACAGCGACTGGAGCAGAGGACGACGTACGACATTGAGATGATGCGGGAGATGGGTTACTGCTCCGGCATCGAGAACTACTCGAAGTACATGGACAACCGTCAGTCGGACCGTCCGTTCACGCTGCTTGACTTCTTCCCGAAGGATTTTCTTCTGGTCGTTGACGAGTCTCACGTCACGATGCCGCAGGTCAGGGGCATGTACAACGGCGACCAGGCCAGAAAGCAGATGCTGGTGGACTACGGCTTCAGGCTGCCGAGCGCCCTTGACAACCGTCCGCTCAGGCTGGAGGAGTTCGAGCAGCTGACGAATCAGGTCATCTACATGTCGGCGACGCCCGGCGACTACGAGAAGAAGCAGACGAAGCACGTCGTCCAGCAGATCATCAGGCCAACCGGACTGCTTGATCCGGAAATAGAGGTCCGTCCCGTCATGGGTCAGATGGATGATCTCGTCGGCGAGATAAACATGCGCGTCGAGCGGAACGAGCGCGTCTTCGTCACGACGCTGACGAAGAAGATGGCAGAGGATCTGACGGATTACTTCAAGGAACTTGGAATCAAGGTCAAGTACCTTCATTCCGACATCAAGACGCTTGAGAGAACACGGATCGTCCGCGACCTGCGTCTCGGCAAGTTCGACGTCCTGATTGGAATCAATCTGCTGAGGGAAGGCATTGACGTTCCGGAAGTCTCCCTGGTTGCGATTCTCGACGCTGACAAGGAAGGATTCCTGCGCAATGAGCGCTCGCTGATTCAGACCATCGGGCGCGCCGCCAGGAATGCCAACGGACATGTCATTATGTATGCCGACGAAGTGACTGACTCCATGAAGGCTGCGATTGAGGAGACAAGGCGCCGTCGTGAGATTCAGATGAAGTACAATGAAGAGCATGGAATCACGCCGCAGACGGTCAGAAAGGAAATCAGGGCCGCCATCTCCTACGGCAGCAGCAAGAAGAAGGGTGCGGCCGAAAGGAAGGAAGACGACTTCGACTTCAATGACCTGAGCGCAGCTGACCAGCAGGAGATGATTGCCGGACTCGAAGAGCAGATGAGAGAGGCGGCAAGGAAACTGGATTTCGAGGAAGCGGCGCGGCTGCGTGACACGATACTTGAGCTGAAGGCCGAAATCGAGTAGAAAAGAGGAAGACAATGAGTGTAGACAAAATAGTCATACATGGTGCAAGGGAACATAACCTTAAGAACATCGACGTTGAGATACCAAGGGACAAGCTCGTCGTCATAACGGGACTTTCCGGCTCCGGCAAGAGCTCGCTTGCCTTCGACACGCTTTACGCCGAAGGGCAGCGGCGCTATGTCGAAAGTCTGTCCTCATACGCCAGGCAGTTTCTGGGTCAGATGGACAAGACGGACGTGGATTCAATCGAGGGACTTTCACCGGCAATTTCAATCGACCAGAAGACGACTTCGAAGAATCCCCGCTCGACGGTCGGTACGGTCACTGAGATAAACGACTACCTGCGTCTTCTGTGGGCCCGCGTCGGAACACCGGTCTGCCCGAAGGACGGAAGCGAGATCACAAGCCAGTCGCCGGAACAGATGGTTGACCGCATTCTTCAGTTCCCCGAAAGAACAAAGGTCATCATCATGGCTCCGGTTGTCCGCGGCAAGAAGGGACAGCACCGGAAGCTTCTTGAGAAGATCAGGCAGGAGGGGTTCATCCGTCTGCTGATTGACGGGGAGACCAGGGAAACAGACGAGGACATCGAGCTTGAAAAGAACAGGAAGCACGACATTTCCGTGATTGTCGACCGCATTGTCATCAAGGATGGCATCAGGACACGTCTGTTTGACTCGTTCGAGGCGGCGCTGCGCCTCTCGGGAGGATATGCCTCCGCTGAAATCGTCGGCCAGGAGACGCTGCAGTTTTCGGAAAGCTTCGCCTGCCCGTACTGCGGCTTTACAATCGGCGAGCTTGAACCGCGTCTCTTCTCGTTCAACGCTCCGTTCGGCGCCTGTCCCGAGTGCGACGGCCTTGGCGCAAAGCTTGAAGTGGACGTCGACCTGGTCGTTCCCGACCGGACGAAGACGCTTCGTGAAGGCGCCGTCGAGCCGTGGAACCCGATCAGTTCCAACTACTATCCGAATCTGCTGGAGCAGGCCTGCAGGGCATTCGGCGTTGACATGGACACGCCGTTCGAGAAGCTGTCGGAAGAAGACAGGAAGCTCGTCCTGTACGGGTCAGGTGACCGCGAATTTCATTTTCACCACGAAAACGACTTCGGCGGTGTCAGGGATGTGGACACTGCATTTGAAGGGGTAGTCAACAACATTGAGCGCCGTTACCGTGAAACGAACAGCGACTTCACCCGTGACGTGATGAGAAGGTACATGACGAGCCTGCCGTGCAGCGCCTGTCACGGCTACCGTCTGAACGAGCGCGCGCTGGCGGTGAAGATTGCCGGCAGGCACATCGGCGAGGTGTCGGACATGTCAATCGGGGACGCCCTGCCGTTCTTCAGGAGCCTGAAGTTCTCCGAGCAAAATGAGCAGATTGCGCGTCCGATTCTGAAGGAAATCTGCGACCGTCTGAGCTTTCTCGTCAATGTCGGCCTGTCGTATCTGACGCTCAGCCGGTCCGCCCGGACGCTTTCCGGTGGCGAGGCCCAGCGCATCAGGCTGGCGACGCAGATCGGCTCCAACCTGTCCGGTGTGCTCTATATTCTGGACGAGCCGTCAATCGGACTTCATCAGCGTGACAACGACAGGCTGATCAATTCTCTGAAGAAGATGAGGGACCTCGGCAACACGCTGATTGTCGTCGAACATGACGAGGACACGATGCGTGCGGCTGATTATCTCATTGACATCGGTCCCGGCGCAGGAAGCAGGGGCGGCGAGGTGATGGCTGCCGGCACGCCGAAGCAGGTGGCGCGGTCGGCCAAGTCGCTGACCGGTCAGTACCTGTCCGGAAAGAAGTACATTCCGGTGCCGCGGGAACGCCGCCAGGGCAACGGACACGTGCTTGAGCTCTACGGTGCCTGCGAGAACAACCTGAAGGACATCGACGTCAAGTTCCCGCTGGGCAGGTTCATAGCGGTCACCGGCGTTTCCGGATCCGGCAAGTCAACGCTCGTCAACATGATACTGAAGAAGGCCCTGGCTGCCAGGCTCAATCACAGCACCGAGAAGCCGGGCAGGTTCAGGAAGCTTGAGGGAACAGAAAATCTCGAAAAGGTCATCTGCATCGACCAGAGTCCGATCGGCCGGACGCCGCGCAGCAATCCCGCCACCTACACCGGTGTCTTCGACGACATCCGCGACCTCTTTGCGAAGACGAATCAGGCAAAGGTCAGAGGCTACGGCAAGGGCCGCTTCAGCTTCAACGTCAAGGGCGGGCGCTGCGAGTCGTGCCGGGGTGACGGAATCATCAAGATTGAAATGAACTTCCTGCCGGATGTCTATGTCCCATGCGAGGTCTGCCACGGCGCAAGATACAATTCCGAAACGCTTGAGATAGAGTACAAGGGCAGAAACATCTCCGAAGTGCTGAACATGACCGTGGAGGAGGCGCTGGACTTCTTCTCCGCAATCCCGAAGATCAGGCGCAAGCTGCAGACCATCGTCGATGTCGGTCTGGGATATGTCGCCCTCGGTCAGCCGGCGACGACCCTTTCCGGCGGCGAGGCGCAGCGGATGAAGCTAGCAAGCGAACTGCACAGAAAGTCCAATGGCAGGACGTTCTACATCCTTGACGAACCGACGACCGGTCTGCACACGGATGACATCAGGCGCCTGCTCGAAGTCCTGCAGCGTCTGGTCGACAAGGGAAATACAGTGCTTGTGATCGAACACAACCTTGACGTCATCAAGTCCGCCGACTATTTGATTGACCTTGGACCCGAAGGCGGCGAAGGCGGTGGAACAGTCGTCGGCTGCGGCACGCCTGAGGAGCTGTGCGAAAACGGGCGGAGCTACACAGGCCGGTATCTGAAGGAAGTCATCGAAAGAGGTCACTACGAGTGAGCCGAATCCGCTTGATTTTCAGGAATAAAATGCTATAGTCATTAGTATAATAATGTTTTGGAGGGATTCATCTTGGCAAAAGTTGAAAGTTTCACATTGGACCACACAGCAGTCAAGGCGCCTTATGTCCGCCTGATCACGGTTGAGGAGGGACCGAAGGGAGACAAGATTTCCAACTTCGATCTCCGTCTTGTTCAGCCGAATGAAAATGCAATTCCGACGGCAGGCCTGCACACGATTGAACACATGCTGGCCGGTTATCTGCGCGACCATATGGACGGCGTCATCGACTGCTCGCCGTTCGGCTGCCGGACAGGCTTCCACCTGATCATGTGGGGCGAGCACGACACCGTTGAAGTAGGCAGGGCCCTCAAGGCCTCGCTTCAGGACATCGTCAACGCCAGCTGGGAAGACGTTCAGGGCACGGACATCAAGAGCTGCGGCAACTACCGCGACCACTCCCTCTTCTCCGCCCGGGAATGGTGCCGCAAGATTCTCGCCGAAGGCATCTCGTCGGATCCGTTTGAGAGAAGGGTTATTAAGTAAGGTGTGGAGCCGGGCGGTTAGCCCGTGAGCACCAGTTCTGCTCGAACGCCGGCAGGTGAGCCTGCCAAGTGAGAGTACCTGGGCGGAACGGGCTGCGAGGCGAAACCCGATTATCAAGGTGTGGAGCCGAGCTGAGTCCGTGCTTGTGACAGGGCGAATGTGAGGCTTGGACGAAATATGAATTTTACAAGGAACGCTTCATGCATTGAGGAAATGTGTGGGGCGTTTTCTTTCGGGCAGGCTCCCGGTCATCAGAGTGGACGCTGGAATACCGCATCAGCGCCTGTCAGTTGAACGGGCGCTGCAATTGCTGTTTTCAATTCAGGCAGAAGGTAAAGTGAAGTACAATGAGCGGAAACGGCATGTCCTGCTTCAGCGGCAGCGGGGATGTTTATGACGGAAAACTGCAGTCGAGACGACCGGGGCTTCTGTCCGTTGGGATGTCATGGTGACATTCCGGCGTGACGTTTTGAACGGTATTCTGTGTTACATCACTGCATTTGGCGTGTAAGGCGGGGGCTTATAAGAGCTAGATGAAAAGAATTAAATTTCTCACATATTTATTTTTGCAGGGACGATAAGTGTTAAATTTAATGTATTAAAATAATTCTTGTTGAGGAAAATGAAGATGAGTGGAAATTACAAGAGCGTTTTCGACATTATCGGACCGGTGATGGTCGGACCTTCCAGCTCGCATACTGCGGGGGCAGTTGCCATCGGTCGGGCAGCCCATAAGCTTTTTTCTCAAGAAATCACACAGGTCACGGTTGACTACTATGAGTCGTTTGCCAGGACCCATCGCGGACACGGTACGGACTTTGCAATCATTGCCGGGGTTCTCGGGATGGAGACCGACGACCTGCGTGTTCCGGATGCAGTTGAGATTGCAAGGTCAAGGGGTATTGGCGTCAGATTCGTTGAACATGAGGGGAAGAGTCCCGTGGGTCATCCGAATACGGCGGTCGTCACGCTCAGAAACGGTGGGAAGGAAGTCCGGGTTGCCGGCTGTTCCATTGGCGGCGGGACGATTGAAATCCGCGGCATTCAGATTGACGGACACGAGTTCACGCCGGCAGGTCCGCTGCCGATCATCGTCTGCTGGGCGAGGGACGGCAAGCAGAACAGCATTCTTGAAAGCCTCGCTGACGGGGAGGACTTCATCGTCAGGAAGGCTGAGCGAAGCGACAGGGCCGGGAAGTGCCTGCTGGAGTTCGATCTGGACAAGAAGCCGGACAGGCGTGTACTTGACCGGATTGCCTCGATGAGCAGGGAACTCGTCTGCCTGTAGGAGGGATGGTCATGTACGGAAGTGTTTCCTCCCTGATCAGGGCATGTGATGAGCTCAGGCTGCCGGTCTGGGAGCTGATGGTCCGTTCGGAGATGAAGTACGAGCGCGCCTCGAGACAGGAAGTCTGGGACAAGATGAAAAACCAGCTCGGGGTCATGGAAAATGCAGCGTTCCGGGGCGCCGAGGGGAATGGCGTTCATTCGCCGACCGGTCTGACCGGTGGTGAGGCTGCCATGATGCGCAGGTACCGTGAGAGCGGCAGGGGGCTTTCGGGCGACCTGGTTCTGTCGGCCGTTCAGAACTCGCTTGCGACAAACGAGGTCAATGCGGCAATGGGGCTGATTTGCGCGACGCCTACCGCCGGTTCGTCGGGAACGATTCCCGGCGTGCTCTTCTCGATTGACGAGAAGAGGCATCTGACGGAGGAGCAGAAGGTGCAGTTCCTGTTCACTGCCAGCGCATTCGGGCTGGTGACTGCAAACAATGCCATGATTGCGGGTGCCGTCGGCGGCTGTCAGGCTGAAGTCGGGAGCGCGTCCGCCATGGCTGCGGCCGCCGCGGTTGAAGTCTGCGGCGGAACTCCGCAGCAGGCGGCGGAGGCCTTTGCCATGTCCCTGAGCAATCTGCTGGGGCTTGTCTGCGATCCCGTTGCCGGGCTGGTCGAGATTCCGTGCGTCAAGCGCAACGTGGTCGGGTCCGTCAATGCCCTGGCCTGCGCCGACATGGCGCTGGCGGGACTTACGAACAAGATTCCCGCCGACGAAGTGATCGGTGCGATGAAGAGCATCGGTGAGAAGATGCCGGTGCAGCTGCGCGAAACGGGGCTTGGCGGTCTTGCGGCGACGCCGACCGGTCAGAAAATGAAAATCAGAATCTTCGGCGAGGACATGGATTAGGGTCATGCGGGTGCGAAAGACGCCCGGATGGCCTTTTTGCATGTCATGTATGTTATAATGAAGGCAGTATTATTTTGAGAGGATGAGGTCTGATGCATGACTCAATGCAGTTGGTGATCGTTACCGGAATGAGCGGCGCCGGCAAGACAGTTGCGATGCAGAGCTTTGAAGATCTTGGCTATTTCTGCGTCGACAACATGCCGCCTGCCCTGATGGGAAAATTCTGGGAACTGATCAAGGAATCGGGAAAAATCAAGAAGGTTGCGCTGGTGATTGACCTGCGCTCGCGGGCATTCTACGAAGAGGTCGTCGAGATGATCCGCAGTCTGGAGGACGAAAACGGCATCAGTGCCAGAATCGTCTTCCTGGATGCCTCAAACGAGGAACTGGTGGCCCGCTACAAGGAGACCAGGCGCTCGCATCCGCTTGCAATGGATGGCCGCGTGCTTGACGGCATCATGCGCGAACGCGAGATTCTGAAGGAAATAAAGTCGAAGGCCACGCTTCTGATTGACACGACGCGTCTTTCACCGCGTCAGCTGCGCGAGGAGATCTTCCACAACTTCGAGACGAGCGAGAACACGACATTCCACATCAACGTGATGTCATTTGGCTTCAAGTACGGCATTCCGATTGACGCCGACGTCGTGATGGACGTCAGGTTTTTGCCGAACCCGTACTACGTGGCGGAACTGAAGGAAAAGACCGGACTCGATCCGGCCGTCTGCGACTACGTCATGAACTCGGAGAAGACGGCAACATTTTACAGTCAGTATATTTCGATGCTGCGCTATGTGATTCCGGGCTACATTGACGAGGGCAAGACGAGCCTGACCATCGCCATCGGCTGTACGGGCGGTCAGCACCGCTCCGTGGCGATTGCGCAGCGCATCGGCGATGACCTGTCAGGCGACGGATACACCGTCAACATCAAGCATCGGGACATGAAGAAGAGAAAGGAAACGGTCAACCGCTCATGATGAATTTGAAGAACAGACACCGTCCGAAGATCGTCGTGATTGGCGGGGGAACGGGGCTTCCCGTCGTTCTGGACGGACTGCACAGAAGAAACGCCGACATCACGGCCGTTGTCACCGTTGCCGACGACGGCGGGTCGTCCGGCATCATCAGGGACTACATCAACGTCGTGCCCCCCGGAGACATCAGGAACGTCCTCGCGGCACTTTCGGACCTGCCGGAACTTTACAAGGACATCTTTCAGTACCGCTTTGCCTCGAATGACCAGTTCTTTTCCGGTCACGCCATCGGCAACCTGGTCATCGCGGCCCTGACGGAAATGGACGGCCGCGGCATTTTCGAGGCGGTCCAGGACCTGAGCAGGATGATGAAGGTCGACGGTCACGTCTATCCCGCTTCCGACCGCCCGCTGACTCTGAACGCTGCATTTACCGACGGAACGATCATGGCCGGTGAATCCGAGATTTCTGCCGCCGGCAAGACGATTGACCATGTCTGGGTGACGTCTGCCGACGGTTCGAAGCCCGAGGCGAAGCCGGAAGTCATCGACGCCATCATGAGCGCCGACCAGATTGTGCTCGGACCGGGCAGCCTGTTCACGAGCATCCTGCCGAACCTGATGATTGAAAACGTCGGGGAAGCGGTCCGCAGCACCGAGGCTGAGGTCGTCTACATCTGCAACATCATGACGCAGAAGGGCGAAACGGAGCACTTCACGGACGCCGACCACGTGCGCGTCCTGAACCGCCATCTGAAGAAGGACTTCATTGACACCGTCCTGGTAAATACAGAGCCCGTTCCGAAGAACTACATGGACCGTCAGAAGTACGATGAATACCTGTATCAGGTCAAGTATGACTTCAAGGGTCTCAGGGAACAGGGATGCCGGGTCATTTCCGACAATTTCCTGAAGCTGAGGGATCAGGGCGTCTTTCATAACGGCGACCAGGTCGTCGAAGAGCTGCTGCGCCTTGCCGGACGTCCGAGGTCATGGTGTGCGGACGAGTCCAACTAGAGGGAGGAATATCTTTGTCATACGCAAGCGAGGTAAAAAAGGAACTCACGACGCTGGAGGTTCATTTCGGCAATGCCAAGGCGGAACTGATGGCGCTGATCCGCATGAACGGATCGCTCGGACTTTCCAATCATCGTTTCATTCTGAACGTCCAGACTGAGAACCCCGCCACCGCACGCCGGATATACAGCCTGCTGAAGCAGTTCTACGATGTTGAAAGCGAGCTGCTTGTCAGAAGGAAGATGAAGCTCAAGAAGAACAACCTCTACATCGTGCGACTGAACAGCGGAAGCGAGCATGTGCTGAAGGACCTGGACATTCTTGACGGATTCCAGCTGAAGGAAACCGTTCCGCTGGATTTTCTGGACGATGACGCCAAGGTCCGTTCATATCTACGCGGCGCCTTCCTGGCCACCGGCTCGGTCAACAATCCCGAAACGAGCAGCTATCATCTGGAAATCTACTCGCTTTACGAAGACCACAACAACACAATCTGTGAGATGATGAACCGCTACGGCCTGAATGCACGCACGGCCAAGCGCCGCAGCGGCTACATCACCTATCTGAAGGAAGCGGAGAAGATTGCCGACTTCCTGTCCCTGATCGGCGCGACAAGCTCAATGCTGAAATTCGAGGACATCCGCATCATGCGTGACATGAGAAATTCAGTGAATCGAATCGTCAACTGCGAGAACGCCAACTTCAACAAGGTTGCCGATGCTGCAAGCCGTCAGATTGAAAGCATCAGATACATCGATGGGAAGATCGGCCTGGACAGCCTGCCAGTCAAGCTGCAGGAAATTGCCATCGCCCGCATGTCACATCCGGAGGTCAGCCTGAAGGAACTCGGCGAACTCGTTCCCGGCGGTCCCATCTCCAAGTCAGGCGTCAACCACCGTCTGCGCAAGATCATGGAACAGGCGGTGAAACTGGGATTTGAGGGATGATGCTTGTCGAAAGTGCATGCAGAAGAACACCTGCCGCCGTCAGTTCAAGTGAATAGGCAATCAAACAGACCGCAGTCCGGATGGCTGCGGTCTGTTTATTCATGGAAACATCATTTTAATTGAATCTATAGAAAGTCTTGTTTCCGTGTGACGTCCGGCTGACTGTGGCAATGGAACTTCTGTTGCCTGAAACCAGGGGACCGTATTTCGTTGTTCTGCTGTTTTGTGCAACAGCTCTGACTTTTCTTCTGGTTGTTGTGTCAACTTCAGCCGTTACGCGGTTTTTTGTCATGACCGAGTAGAAGAATCCCCAGGAGTAACGACCAATCAATTCGGCATGTGCAATGGCGGGAGTAAGCATACCTGCACAGAAAACAACTACAAAGAATATTTTTTTCACCTTTTTCATATTATCTCCTCCTTTTGCTGATATTATAAACTCTTTATTATTAATTAACAATGATTTTTTTAGCAATTCCTTGACTTTTTAATGATTCAGTAAGAAAATTAAGTAAGTTCAAATCCAAGGGGGGGGTTATATTGAGAAGAATAAAGAAGGCGATGATCTTTCTTGCCGGCACGGTCTGCGTGATTCTGGTGCTCCTGTTCGTCCATTCACTCGGTCCGGCATACATTGAACCGAACGGGATGTCGTATGACATCGAAGGAATGCGTGGCGGAGCAGATTCATCCAGATTCAATAAGGTGGTTGAAGAATATGCGGAAGAGCATGATGCTTCGGTAATCAAGGTCTTCAACGTTCCGGCGGTAAGCGGGGGTGACGGTCCGGTCATAAGGATTCACGTCTATGGCAGGAAGGCAGGACTGCCGAAGGGCGTGATGGCATCACATCGGGAATTTATTACAAGCGACATCAGATATCCTCTGTATTTCACAGGGGGAGCCGATGCGGCGTCCATTGAGAAAATGTTTTCAAAAAACGGCATCAGGTACAGCAGACTTAATGAGAACAGGCTCTGGACTGTTGTCAACTTTCTTGAGGAAAATCAGGCACAGGCGCTTTTTCTGCTGATGCTCATGGTTCTTTTCATTTCACTTCTGCTGACCAATCTCAGAGAACTCAGGAAAATGAATATCTGTGCGCTGCTTGGAATGTCAAACGTCAGGGAGGCACTGCGCGACTTTCTCGGAAATCAGAAGGACCTGCTTCTTGTTTATCTGCCGGGGATGACGGCAGCCCTTTTTTACATGGGAATGAAGTCATTCACGCACGCTTACGGCACGGTTCTGTATTTTGCGGCATTGCTGTATCTGGCCGTGACGGCCGTCATGCTTGCTGCGGCAGTCGCTCGCTGTGCGATGCATTCGCGAAGGACAATCAGTGCTGCCGTCAAGGGAAACAGTCATAGCAGATTCTCGTTTTACGTCAATATGACCTTCAAGGCCGTGACAGAGATCTTTGTCTGCACGACATGCGTGTCCCTGATCGGTGCTGTCAGGAACGGGTGTCAGATGGAGGCACAGCTGTCGACGTGGATGAAGGGAAGAACTTATTACACCGTCAATCTGGCACCGTATGCCAGTTCCGGGAAGGAAACGCACATTCTGGAACAGAAGGCGGGAAAGTTCTTCTGCTATCTTGAAAAGCACGGCGGGATGCTTGTCAACTATCAGGGATTCGGCCGACCGGAGGCTTCCACAGGCGATTTGTTCAGCGGCAACGTCATGACCGTGACCGCCGGGTATCTTCAACGGAACAGGGTTATGGGAGCTGACGGCAGAAGAATTCTCCTGCCGGCGGATTCCGATACGACGTATGTTCTTGTTCCGTCAAGTCAGTTCGAAAACCGCAGACAGCTTGTGAGAAATTACCGCAATCAGCTGTGGCTGAACGATGCCGGGAAAAGGATGAACGGAAAGCTTTCTGTCAGGACGCTGGAGACGGCAGATGACCAGAAGCTGTTTACATACAGCGCAGATGCGCTTGATCTTGGATGTTACTCGGGAAATGCTGAAAATCCCGTGGTCGTCGTTCTGTCGGAAAAGTCACTTGGCGGAATCAGCCCGGAAAACGTCAATGCCAACAGCAGCTGGCTGACATTCATTTCAAATCAGTCGTTTCTCTGTCCGGATGTGTCGGCGATTCAGAATGGAATGGAGAAAGCTGGTCTTACGGGCTGGATCGGCAGCATCGTCAACACCAGAAGCCTTGCGTGCAGGAAGCTTGCTGCAACAAGGACCAGAGTCAGGGTGCTGACGGCAGTTCTGGTGATTGCACTGCTGGTTGCCGGCATTGAGACGTTTTCATTCACAGGCATCTACTTCAGCAACAACAGGAAGAAGATTGCGGTCAAGCGGCTGCTTGGGGCAGGTTCCGTGCAGATTTTCGGCAGGTTTGCAGCATTGCTTGTCTTTCTCAGTGTGCTCGAAGCGGGAATGTCTTTTCTGATTACGAAAAATGCAGTGGCTGCTGCGGCACTGTCCGTTGCATCCAGTTTCTGCGGAATTGTCATCCTGTCTGTACAGAGTCTGCTGGTCAGCAGGACAATTGCCATGACGCTCAAGGGGGAATGATCATGAATGATACACTGGAAGTAAGGCATGGATGCAGGATGTTTGACGGACATGTCGTCTTCGGGGATGCGTGCTGCCGTTTTGAATCAGGCAGGGTATATGCGCTGACCGGACCGTCCGGCAGCGGAAAGACCACTTTACTGAACGGCATCGGACGCCTGGACGACCTGACGTCCGGTGAGATTGTGCTTAATGGAGAAAACATCGAAGACATCGGCATTCTGAAGTACCATCGTGAGGTTGTCGGCTATCTTTTTCAGAACTACGCTCTTGTTGATGAGGAAACGGTCATGCAGAACCTGAATATCGTCAGAAGGCATGAAAGGAGTGTGCTGACGGAAAAACTTGTCCGTTACGGCCTGGGCGAAGATTATCTGAACCGCAGGGTGTACACGCTTTCGGGCGGTGAGGCCCAGCGAGTTGCACTTGCGAGGCTTGCCCTCCGGAATCCGAGAATAGTGCTGGCGGACGAGCCGACAGGAGCGCTTGATTCCCTCAATCGGCGTCTGGTCATTGACAGCCTGCGTGAAATGGCGGAAGAGGGCAGGATTGTCATCATTGCAACACATGATGATGAGGTCATGAATGATGCAGATGAATGCATTAATGTGGCGGAAATGTAATTTTTGAAGAAGATATGATTTGCTGTTTGAAAAGCGCTTACATCAGGATACAATCGTTCTTGTCAGAATTGAATTATTTCATTTTCGAGTTGATTTACAGGGGGAGTGTTCTTAATTGAAAAAGGTTTTTTCACTAAGTCTGCTGGTCTTTCTAGTCATCTCCGGGATATTTGTCATGAACACTTCCGTTGAAGGATATGTTGCGCATGTTCTGTACAAGGGCAAGACGGAGGTTTCACTGGTCGTTCGTGATGACGCCGACCGTTCTGAACTGACGGAGGACATTGAGAGGGTGGCTGTGGGGGATACAAGCGTTTCGCAGTACTTTCTTACAGGTGAGAACAGGCTTGATATTTACAGTGCCAATCCGAGTTTTCCAGTCACCGGGGACATTCCGCATGGCGGCTGCATTTCAAATCGCAGCAGAAGCGGTCCAAGGCTTCTTGTTCCGGATATCGGCTGCCGTGTGAGCCTTTTTTCCTTCGACCGGATACGCAATGCCGGATTTAACGAGGTCTTTTATGTTTCAGGTGATGTTGAAAGGGTCTGCAGTGTCCTGAGAAGGTTTGGAAAGGTCCGCATACGGAATGATGTGGATGAGACACTTGTCAGGGATGATGATGGAACCCCGATACTTCTGATGACTGTTCCTGCTGCAGTTTCGCTGCTGTCCCTGGCCTTCATCCTGTTGAAGCAGGAACGCCGGGTTGACCTTATGAAGCTGCTCGGGCGCAGGAGGTGTGAGGCCTTTACGGAGTCCGTCAGGGACGTCTTTTCTCCGCTTGCCTTTTCAGTATTGTCCAGCGGTGTTATTCTCGTAGCTTATGCGATTCAGCGCGACATGGTCGATTACTGCATGACGTTCACGCCTTCTCTTCTTGTCCTGTATGTCCTTGTCGTTCTTTTTGTCTTGTTGTTCTCCGGATTTTCCGGCGTCGTTCATTATGGAAGAAGGATGACGCTTGCGGGTAAGCCGGAATTTTCAAGGGCTGTTATGGTGGCAGGCTCTGTATTTTTCATCGCCGGTGTCCTGCTGACGACCGTTATGCTGCCGGAAGTTCATCGGAAGTACGATTGTCTGAGAAGTCAGGCTGCGGTTTTACGGCACTGGAGCTCGGCCGGGAATCTGTATCAGACCAACCTGACCAATCAGATTGACCGGTTGGATAATTCGGTCGAAGCTGAGTATGACTTGAGAGCAATGAAACTCTGGAAGAAGATGAGGACTGATTACCGGACATTCGTCGTCTTCTCGAACAATCTGCTCTGGACTTACGGAGAGGACGGACAGTATCGGCCGTGGTACCGGAATAATCCCGACAACAAGACCGAAGCTGACTATATCTGTTCGGTTTCCGGGCATTCAATGACTGCCGACGTCAACTATTTGCGTCTGTCCAAAGCGAAGCTTGCAGACGGCGGAAATTTGTCTGAACTCAGGCCGGGGCCGTCAGAGCGGATTCTGATAGTTCCGGAGAAGTACAGAAAGTATGAAACGAAGATTCGCCGCAACTATCGGAATGAGTTCCTGTTTCAGGCTGGAAGTGACTTTGTGCGTTGGAAGAAGGTGATGCATGTGCCTGAGTTGACTGGCAGAAATCTGAAGATCAGGATTGTGTATGCAAGGGACAATCAGGATTATTTCACCTATAATCCCGATTCCGGAGACAGTCTGCTGACGAATCTGGTAAAGGACCCGGTCATAGTGCTGTTTGATGATCATCAGAACAGTCTTTCATACGGCAATCTGTTCTGCCTGAACGGCGGGTTCTTCTTTTTCGACGACCATGCCGGCAGTGTGTATGAACGTCTCAGGCCTTGTCTTGAACGGACGGGAATGGGGTCTGAAATAAACTTCGTAACGTCCGTATATTCCAGGAAGGCTGAAATCGTCGAAAGGGCAAGGCGTGACGCCATTACCGGCGCCGTCCGGCTTGTCTCCTGTGTTGCCTGCGTCTTTTTGTCACTGGTCCTTCTGGTCGGTCAGTATTATCTCATGCATGAGAGGGAGATTGTCATCAGAAGACTCATGGGACATTCCGTCTGGAAAATCATGTCCGGGCCGCTGCTGCTTGCGGCATTGACGTTTGCATTCGGGGATGTCGTCTCAATCTGCCTGATGCGGGGAGTTGACGCGGCGAGCCTGCTTTCATCGGCCTTGATGCTTGCCGTCGTCGTCGTATCTTCACTTCTCATGGTCATGAATGACATCGGAAAGTATACAAGGAAAATGGGGAGGGATTCCTGATGATCAAGTTGCAGAATGTCCATAAGAAGTACGGCAGTCAGCATGTCCTGAACGGAATTGACCTGGAAGTGGACCGGGGCGTCTTCTGCGGCATCTCGGGCAGGAGCGGTGCCGGCAAGTCGACCCTGCTCAAGCTGATTTCCGGCATCGAGCGGCCCGACGAAGGCAGTGTGACCCTTGACGGTCGCAGTCTTGACAAATACAGTGTCCCTGACATTTGGGGAAGTCGTTTTTCGTTTGTTTTCCAGAACTATTTTCTGCTGGATGACAGGAGCGTGGAAGGAAATCTGCGGCTTGCAGACAGGAGGGCTGACAGACGTAAAATGGCAGAGGTTCTTGAGAAGGTCGGACTGGCAGAGGATGTCCTGAACAGGAAGGTGCCCGAGCTGAGCGGCGGAGAAAAGCAGCGTGCGGGAATTGCCCGCGCGCTGCTCAAGCCCTTTGACATACTGATTGCAGATGAGCCGACGGGCAATCTGGATCGTCAGAATGCCCGTGCAGTAAGGGAGATAATGAGAAGGTTGAGTGATGAGGGGAAGACCGTCATCGTCGTTTCACACGACGACGGCTTCCTGGACGTTGCCGACCGGAGACTGCTGCTTGAGGACGGGAGACTGAAGTCCGTCTGAAGACATGAAAGGAGGCCATGCCCGGATGAGCATGGCCTCCTTGGTGTGTCTTGACTACTTGAGCTTCTTCTTGTTCTTCATGATGCCGTCGATGAGGCCGTAGTCCACGGCCTGCTGAGCCGTCATAAAGTTGTCGCGTTCCGTATCCCTGTTGATTGTTTCGATGTCCTGACCGGAACCGTCCGCAAGAATCTGATTGATCAGCTTGCGCGTCTTCAGGATGTGCTCTGCGGCAATCTGAATCTCGGTTGACTGGCCCTGTGCACCGCCAAGAGGCTGGTGAATCATGATTTCCGAGTTCGGAAGGGCGAAGCGCTTGCCTTTTGCGCCTGCCGTTGAAAGGACTGAGGCCATTGAAGCGGCCATGCCCATGACGATTGTCTGAACGTCGGCGTTGACGAAGTTCATCGTGTCATAGATGGCAAGACCGGCGGAAACCGATCCGCCCGGCGAGTTGATGTACATGTAGATGTCCTTTTCGGAATCCTGGGCATCAAGGAAGAGAAGCTGTGCGATGACGGCATTTGCCATGTCGTCCGTTACTTCACCTGAAACCATGATGATGCGGTCCTTCAAAAGACGTGAATAGATGTCATAGGCGCGTTCGCCCTGCGCTGACTGCTCGATGACTGTAGGAACTAAATTCATATTGGAAGCCTCCTGATGGTTAAACTGACTACTAACAGTTTATCACTCAACTGTCTGCATTGCTAGTTTAACGCATAGGTCAGAAATGGTCAAATAATACGCTCCGGACAAAAAAGGCGCCGGAAGTCAGTTTCCGGCGCCGAAAGAACAAAACATTTGACATTTTGCGTTGAAAGCGGTCTAATAATAGTTATGCACCACCTGGGAGTCGAACCCAGATTACAAGAACCGGAATCTTGCGTGCGATCCATTACACTAGCGGTGCGTACTCTTATTATTTTAATCTAACAGGCGATGAATTACAAGGATATTTTGAAGGAAGGTGTGTCTTTTGTCACTGCAGCAGGGATTGGGACAGCAGCAGAAGCAGATTCAGAAGCTGGCGATGACGCAGCAGATGCAGCAGTCAGTCAGGATTCTGAAGTACAGTTCCGAGGAACTTCATGACTTTCTGTCCGGGGCAGAGCTGGAAAATCCGTTCATGACGGTCGGCTTCTCCAGTTCGTACGTTGCCGGAAGCATTGACCAGGGAGAAGCCGGCGCCGACGTTTCGGAGTTTGCGGTGGAGAGACGGTCGCAGTCGCTTTATGACTATCTGATGGATCAGGTCAGGCTCACGATGAGGAAGACGCCGATCCGGGACATGGTCGTCCATCTCGTCTCGCAGCTGGACCGGAACGGCTACCTGGAGGTTGACCTGAAGAAGCTGGCGGACGAAAGGCATGTTGACGAAATTCTCGTGCTTGATGCGTTGACTCTTCTGCAGCAGCTCGATCCGCCGGGGGTCGGCGCAAGAAACCTGCAGGAATGCCTGGTTCTTCAGACGCAGTATGACGAGTCGGCACCGCCTCATGCAGAGGAGATACTCAGAAATGACTTCGAGGACTTCACGGACCGCAACTGGCGCAAGGTTGCTTCACGGCACTGCATTTCAACGGAGGACGTGCAGAAGATCCTCGATTATGTGCAGACGCTGTCGCCTGCACCGGGTGCCGCATATGACCAGTCCGAGACCGGGTACATCGAGCCGGACCTGGTGGTTGAAAGGGGCGTTGACGGGACGCTTGAGGTCAGGCTGACCAGGGAGGCCAGCCCGGAAGTCAGGTTCAGGAATGAATATTATGAAAGCCTGCTGAACAATCCCGACAGCAGCGTACTGGAATATCTGAAGGAAAAGCGCGGCGAGTTCGAGAGAATCAGGGACGACATCATGATGCGCGGCAGCACGCTGCTTCGTCTCGGCAGGCTGATTGTCGAACGGCAGCATGACTTCTTCACTGAAAGCAGTCATCCCCTGAAGCCGTTTCTTCTCCGCGATGCCGCGCAGAAGCTGCAGCTGCATGAGTCCACGGTCAGCAGGGCGGTCAGCGGCAAGTACCTGCTGTGTGATGCGGGAGTGCTCGAGCTTCGGTCGTTCTTCTCGCAGGCCGTTTCCGAAAGCTTCAGCGCGGCTGACGTTCAGCGCATGATCAGGAAGATAATCGCCGGCGAGGACAAGAGACATCCGCTGTCGGATCAGAAGATTGCCGATGCACTGAAGGAGGAGGGGCTTGAAGTGTCCCGCCGGACGCTTGCCAAATACAGGGAACGGATGGGTATTCCGGCATTCGGGCTTCGCAGACGTTACTGATAATGCAAAAATATTCAATTGTTCCAATATAAGGCGATTTCGCGGCGATATTTCCGATGAAGTTCGATGATGGGCGGAAATAGGTCACATAATATTGAATAAAGTTCGTGAAAAACGGATGAAGTGCTTAAGCGAATAAGTGCTTTTCCGTTTTTTTGTTTGATTCCTCCGGGTTTGATGCTTGCAAATCGCAGGGTTAACTGATATAATTCAAGGTGTGATAGGGTATGAGAACAATGTCAGATAGATACGATTGTTGTTGTACTTTTTTTCTTTAATTCACTGGGTCGCGAATCGACACCATTGGACGTTACACGTCCCGCAAGAAAGAGAGATTTGAAATGCACCAAGAAATAGAATGGATCGAGACAATCGTTCCAGATATGATCGAGGTCATGAGCAGGCGTTACACGATATTGAAGAATGTTGCGTGGCAGGAGCCGGTCGGACGCAGGTCATTGGCACAGACCTTGGGCATGAGCGAAAGAGTCTTGCGGACGGAAACGGACCTTCTCCGCAAAAACGGGTTGATTTCCTCGACCAAGTCGGGAATGATTCTCACGGACAAGGGTCGCCAGACAATCCTCGGGTTGTCGGCGTTCATGGATTCGCTCCTCGGCATCCAGCAGATGGAAAGAGAGCTCAGTGCAAGGCTTGGCATCAGACGCTGTCTGATCGTTCCGGGAAACTGCGACGAAAACGACAAGGTCATCGATGCCATGGGAAAGATGGTCACAGATACTCTGCAGACTTTGCTTCCGCTTGGGAAGAACATCATTGCGGCAATGGGCGGCACTACAATGGCCCGCGTCGCAAAGTGCCTGACTCCGGATGTTTCGTCCGGACGGGACTTGCTGTTCGTCCCTGCCAGAGGCGGTGTCGGCGAAAGGGTCGACATTCAGGCAAACAACGTCTGCGCTCAGATGGCACTGTGCACCGGTGGCAGTCACCGTTCGCTCTATGTGCCCGAGCAAGTAAGCGAGACGACCTTCAGGACTCTTCTGAAGGAACCGGCAGTCCAGGAAGTTGTCGGGCTGATTGAACGTAGCAATGCCGTGGTTCACAGCATCGGCTCAGCCATGCACATGGCTGAGCGGCGTTCGATGAGTGAGGAGCAGGTGGGACTGTTGAGAAAGCGCAGAGCCGTCGGAGAGGCATTCGGCTATTTCTTCGATGAGGGCGGCGACGTGGTCTACAAGATACCGCGCGTCGGTCTGCAGCTCAGGGATCTCGCTTCCATGAATTGCATCATCGCCGTTGCCGGCGGCGTTTCAAAGGCCAAGGCAATCGCAGCGTACATGCACCATGCGCCGAGTCAGACATATCTGGTAACTGACGAAGGCGCCGCAAAGACGATTTTAAAAGGGCAGTGAATTTCACTACAGGGATTTGTTGCTTTTTAAAATAAATTTTTATTTCCTAAAGGAGGAAATTTTAGTTATGACTACTAAAGTAGGTATTAATGGTTTTGGCCGTATCGGTCGTTTGGCATTCCGTCGTATTGCTGAAACATCAAAGGATCTTGAAGTTGTTGCCATCAACGACTTGACATCCCCAGCAATGCTCGCACATCTGTTGAAGTACGATACAGCTCATGGCAACTTTGCCGGCGAAGTTTCTGCTACAGAACATGCACTTGTTGTTAACGGCAAGGAAATCCCTGTATACGCAGAAGCAGACGCAAACAACATTCCTTGGGTTAAGAACGATGGCGTAGACCTTGTTCTTGAATCAACAGGTTTCTACACATCACCAGAAAAGGCACAGGCACACATCAACGCCGGTGCAAAGAAGGTTCTTGTTTCCGCTCCAGCCGGCGACATGAAGACAATCGTTTACGGTGTTAACGATGATACTCTTGCACCAGAAGACAAGATTGTTTCTGCTGCATCATGCACGACAAACTGCCTTGCACCACTTGCAAAGGCCGTTAACGATGCATTCGGCATCAAGGCTGGTACAATGACAACAATCCATGCCTACACAGCTACACAGAAGCTTCAGGATGGTCCTGATCGCAAGGGTAACGTTCGCAACGCACGTGCCGCTGCTCAGAACACAATTCCTCATTCAACTGGTGCTGCAAAGGCTATCGGCAAGGTTGTTCCAGAACTTAACGGCAAGCTTGACGGCCATGCACAGCGTGTCCCAGTTATCACAGGTTCCCTTACAGAACTTGTTGCTACACTTGGCAAGGAAGTTACAGCTGACGAAGTTAACGCAGCCGTAAAGAAGGTTACGGAAAACAACCCTTCATTCGGTTACAATGCTGACGGCATCGTATCTTCAGACATCATCGGCACAACATTCGGCTCAGTATTCGACCCAACACAGACACAGGTTGTTGGCGAAGGCGACGGTCAGGTTGTTAAGGTTGTTGCATGGTACGACAATGAATCTGGCTTCACGGCTCAGATGATCCGTACATTGGAAAAATTTGCAAGCATGCTTTAATAGCTAGCTTAGGCTAAAATCATTAACTTGCTTTTGCAGGTTGTTTGAGGCGGGGGGAGGCAACTCCCCCCGCCTTTTATTGTTATTGCAGTTTTACGTATCAAATTTTTTTGGAGGTTTTCTTTCATGGCTAAACTTACAGTTGAAGACTTAAAAGACCTTGAAGGCAAGAAGGTCCTTGTCCGCGTTGACTTCAATGTTCCTATCAAAGACGGCGTCATCGGTGATGACAACCGTATGGTTGCCGCTTTGCCGACAATCAAGTACATCACAGAAAAGGGCGGCAAGGCTGTTCTCTTCTCACACCTTGGTCGTGTCAAGACTGAAGAAGACAAGGCTAACTTGTCACTCAAGCCGGTTGCAGAACATCTGGCAGACCTTCTCGGCAAGCCTGTGACATTCGTTCCTGCAACACGTGGCGCACAGCTTGAAGACGCTATTGCAAACATGAAGAACGGTGACGTTATTCTTGTTGAAAACACACGTTTTGAAGACCTTGACGGCAAGAAGGAATCCGGCAACGATCCTGAACTCGGCAAGTACTGGGCATCCCTTGGCGACGTGTTCGTAAACGACGCCTTCGGTACAGCACACCGTGCACATGCTTCCAACGTCGGCATTTCCGAAGCAATGAAGGCTGCAGGCAAGGATGCCGTTGCAGGCTACCTGCTTGAAAAGGAAATCAAGTTCCTCGGCGACGCCGTTGACAATCCTGTACGTCCATTCGTTGCCATCCTCGGCGGCTCCAAGGTATCCTCAAAGATCGGTGTCATCAACCACCTTCTCGAAAAGGCTGACAAGGTCATCGTCGGCGGCGGCATGACATACACATTCTACAAGGCAAAGGGTATCGCCGTAGGCAGCTCCCTTGTTGAAGACGACAAGGTTGAACTTGCCAAGGAACTCCTTGACAAGGCCGGCGACAAGCTGGTTCTTCCTGTAGACAACGTCGTTGCAGACAAGTTCGCAAACGATGCCGAATTCAAGACTGTTGAAGGCGACATTCCTGAAGGCTACATGGCCCTTGACGTTGGCGAGAAGTCAGTTGAACTCTTCAAGGAAACACTCAAGGATGCCAAGACTGTTGTCTGGAACGGACCTATGGGCGTATTCGAAATGCCTAACTTTGCAAAGGGCACGCTTGCTCTCGGCGAATTCCTCGCAACACTTTCAGACGCTACGACAATCGTCGGCGGCGGCGACTCCGTTGCTGCTGCAAAGCAGCTCGGCATTGCCGACAAGCTTTCACACGTTTCAACTGGTGGCGGTTCATCTCTTGAATACCTTGAAGGCAAGACTCTGCCAGCCATTGCAGTGCTTTCTGAAAAGTAATTTGAAACTTGCTTAGCCGAATGCACTTCGGCAAATATTTCCCGAAAGGATGATAATAGTGCGTACACCAATTCTTGCAGGCAACTGGAAAATGAACATGAATCCTGAAGAAACAGCTGAATTCGTAAAGGCTGTCAAGGATCAGCTGCCGGCATCATCTGAAGTTGAATCCGTCATTGCCGCTCCTGCAGTTGACCTTCCGGCACTTCTTGAAAATGCCAAGGGTTCCGAACTCAAGGTAGCTGCTGAAAACTGCTACTTTGAAGACAAGGGCGCCTTCACAGGTGAAACTTCACCAAAGGTTCTGAAGGAAATGGGCGTTGATTATGTAATCATCGGCCACTCAGAACGTCGTGACTACTTCCATGAAACAGACGAAGACATCAACAAGAAGGCCAAGGCAATCTTTGCCAACGGCATGACACCTATCATCTGCTGCGGCGAAACGCTTGAAACACGCGAAGCCGGCAAGGCGGAAGAATGGGTTGAAGGCCAGATCAAGGCTGCTCTTGAAGGTCTTACGGCTGACCAGGTTGCAAGCCTCGTAATTGCCTACGAACCAATCTGGGCAATCGGCACGGGCAAGACTGCCACAGCTGACCAGGCTGAGGAAATCTGCGCGGTTATCCGCAAGACTGTTGCCGGCCTCTACGACCAGACAGTCGCAGACAAGGTACGCATCCAGTACGGCGGTTCTGTGAAGCCTGCAAACGTCAAGGAACTCATGGCCAAGGAAGACATCGACGGCGGCCTTGTCGGCGGCGCTTCCCTCGTTCCTGAATCATACCTGCAGCTGGTTCACTTCAAGGACTAATAATTTTCCACCCGCAGCGCAAAATCATTTGCAACTGTGAGTGAAAACAGATAAAATAACACTGAAGACAGTTTGTCTCAAGTCAATTAACTTAAAGGAGAGTAATAACTCATGTCTGCAATTACAGAAATTTATGCTCGCGAAGTCCTGGACTCACGCGGCAACCCAACAGTTGAAGCTGAAGTTTACACGGAAGCCGGTGCATTCGGCCGTGGTATCGTTCCTTCAGGTGCATCCACAGGTGAACACGAAGCTGTTGAATTGCGTGACGGTGACAAGTCCCGCTTCATGGGCAAGGGTGTTACAAAGGCTGTTGCCAACGTAAACAACATCATTGCAAAGGAAATCGTTGGTTACGAAGTAACAGACCAGGTTGCCATCGACAAGGCCATGATCGCTCTTGACGGCACACCTAACAAGGGCAAGCTTGGTGCCAACGCCATCCTTGCAGTTTCCATCGCCTGCGCACGTGCAGCTGCAGATGAACTCCAGGTTCCTCTGTACAACTACCTTGGCGGCTTCAATGCTCATGTGCTCCCAACACCAATGATGAACGTCATCAACGGTGGTGCACACTCAGACAACAAGGTTGACTTCCAGGAATTCATGATCATGCCTGTTGGTGCAAAGTCAGTCAAGGAAGCAGTTCGCATGGGTTCAGAAACATTCCACAACCTGAAGAACCTTCTTGCTGCTGACGGCAAGGAAACTTCAGTTGGTGACGAAGGCGGCTTCGCACCTGACTTCGCAAACAACGAAGAACCACTTCAGTACCTCATCAAGGCCATTGAAGCAGCCGGCTACAAGCCAGGCAAGGATGTTTCCATCGCCATCGACGTTGCTTCCTCAGAACTCTGGGATGCAGAAAAGGGCAAGTACGTTCTCCGCTGGTCAACAAAGGAAGAATTCACAACGGAAGAATTCATCAAGTACCTTGAAGGCCTCGTAGCCAAGTACCCAATCATCTCAATCGAAGATCCTATCGACGAAAACAACTGGGATGACTGGAAGACAATCACTGCAGAACTCGGCAAGAAGGTTCAGCTTGTTGGTGACGACTTCTTCGTTACAAACACACAGTACCTTGCAAAGGGCATCCGCATGGGTTGCGCAAACTCAATCCTCATCAAGCTCAACCAGATTGGTACACTTACAGAAACTGTTGAAGCCATCGAAATGGCCAAGGAAGCCGGCTACACAGCCATCGTTTCACACCGTTCAGGCGAAACAGAAGATACGACAATCGCTGACCTCGTTGTTGCTACAAACGCCGGCCAGATCAAGACAGGTTCAATGAGCCGTACAGACCGTATCGCCAAGTACAACCAGCTTATGAGAATCGAAGACCAGCTGACGGAAAACGTTGCTCAGTACAAGGGCATCCAGTCCTTCTACAACCTGAGCGAACAGGCACGTCAGGCAATCGAAGAAAAGTAATCAGTTGATTGGCTAATCAGGATTACTGATCCGCAGAACAGGGAACCTTATTTCTAAGGTTCCTTGTTTTGTTTGTACATATTTTGCAAGGCAGGTGTACCTGCCTTGAAGACGGGGGATTTTTATGAAAACTCTTCAGTTGGACAGGACAAGATTCCGTTTCATCTGGCGCGGGGCAGTTGTGGGAGTTCCGGCAGGCTTTGTCGTCAGTTTGTTCAGGCTGTGCATCGAGCATATTCTGAAGGTTGTCAAGTATGTATTTGCAACGGGCTTTTCCAGGCCCTTATGGATGCTCCTTCTTCTCTGCTTCCTCATCGCCGTATGGCTGGTGAATGCAAGACTCCTGAAGGATGACCCGAACATCAGCGGTTCGGGCATTCCGCAGGTTGAAGGGCAGCTTGAAGGTGAACTTGAACTTGACTGGAAGTCGGTGCTGGTCAGAAAATGGCTCGGCGGTGTGATGGCAATCGGTTCGGGGCTCTTCCTCGGGCGGGAAGGTCCTTCCATTCAGCTCGGTGCTGCAGTCGGTCAGGGCTTCGGCGAAAAGACCATGCTCAAGGGAACGGGGCTCAGGGTGATGATTGCCGGCGGTGCCGCTGCCGGACTGTCGTCGGCGTTCAATGCACCGATTGCGGCATCGCTTTTCGTGACCGAGGAAGTCTATCATAACTTCTCGCCGCTGATCTGGACGACGGCTCTTTCCGCTTCAGTGACCGCAAACCTTGTGTCACTTTACTTCTTCGGCATGACGCCCGTGCTGCACATGGTCTACAGCCACGCGCTGCCGCTCGGACAGTATGTGCACCTGATTGTCCTGGGCGTTCTGCTCGGCTTCATGGGTCTTGTCTATGACAAGTTCACGCTGGGAATACCCAAGCTCTACAACAGGCTGTTCCGCTTTCCGCGCTGGTTTCACGGCATCGTGCCGCTGATTCTGCTGATTCCGGTGGGACTTTTGTTCCCGGCCGTTCTCGGTGGCGGCAACTCGCTCATTGTCTCCCTGGGCAATCATCCGGCGACCACCACTGTATTTCTCGGGCTGTTCATCCTGCGGCTGCTGTTTTCCACGGTGTCCTTCGGATCCGGTCTGCCCGGCGGAATCTTCCTGCCCATCCTGACCCTCGGAGCCGTCCTGGGCGGTCTGTACGGCTCGTTTATGGCTGATGCCGGTCTGATGCCGCGCATATACATCGTCAACTGCATAATCTATGCCATGGCCGGGTACTTCGCCTGCATCTCCAAGGCACCGTTCACGGCAATCCTGCTTGTCACGGAAATGGTCGGGTCCATCAAGCATCTGATGCCGCTGGCCGTGGTGGCGCTTTTCGCATATACCGTGGTTGACATGCTTCGCGGCGAGCCGATTTATGCAGCCATGCTCGACAACATTCTGAAGAAGTCAAAGGAAGACAGGATTCACGGTGAATACAAGGATAAACTCGAGATTCCCGTTTTCGTCGGCTCTTTTCTGCAGGACAAGCAGGTGCGTGATGTTTCCTGGCCGCATGAATCCCTGCTCATTTCAATCCGGCGCGGCGAAAAGGAACTTCTTCCCCACGGCGATACGGTGATCAGAAGCGGTGACACGCTCGTCATGCTTGTTTCTCATTCGCAAAGGGCGCTGATAAGAAGGGCAATTGAGGCAAATGCCCGGGCGCAAAATAATAATTAACTGGAAAAATTGGCAAATGTATGCTAAATTAGAGTAGATGTAGTTTACCAAAGCGGGTAAGGAGGGTACCCTGTTGTACAATACGCTCTTAACACTGTTAATGATTGACGCTGTTTTGATCATTGTTTCCGTTCTGATGCAGCCTGCGAAGACGGACAATGCATCCACAGCACTTTCCGGCGGCGCCGCTGATCTCTTCAGCAAGCAGAAGCCACGCGGATTTGAAGCATTCATGCAAAAAGTTACCACTGTTCTGGGGATTGTATTCTTCGCTTTGTCATTAGCGCTGGTTTACATTTCCTCACACTAAACAAGAGTCGGCCCCCTGCGTAACATCAGATTATCAGGGGGCTTTTTTAATCGAAATCAAATAATGAAAACGAGGAAGTCAATGGAAAAAGAGAAGATTATCGAAGAATTACTAACGCGCTTCAAGGAATGCCCGGGGCAGGAATTCACGGTACGCGAACTGGCGGACGCACTCAAGATGAACGACAGCGTGTCGTTCAAGTTCGTCGTGCAGGCAATCGCCCAGATGGAGCATGACAAGCAGATCACCCTGAACCAGAACGGTGCCTTCACGCTGGCCGAGGACAAGTCACTGCCGAAGTTCACCGGCATCTTTCATGCCAATGACCGCGGCTTCGGTTTCGTGACAATCGACCCGGAGCAGCCGGACTTCTTCATCAATCCGACGCAGACGCTGTCGGCGCTCAACGGTGACGAAGTTGAAGTTGAAATGCTGACGCCGGGGGATGAGGCAGCCGGCAAGCGTCCGGACGGCAAGGTCGTTGCAATCGTCGAACACAACCTGACGCAGGTTGTCGGCTCATTCTTCGTTGACCCTGACGCAACGTATCCTTCAGGTGTCCTGGGTGAAGTCCATCTCAAGGACAAGAAGCTTTCAGCCTACCGTTTCCTGCTTGAGGATAGCGGTCTGCACCCTGTTGAGGGAGAGGTTGTCCTGGCCGACATCACGGCATATCCGGATCCTCATGTGCCCGGCATTCTCAAGGGCGTTGCGGTCAAGGTCATCGGTAACGTCAACGATCCCGGCATGGACATCCTGCAGATTGTCTATCAGCACAAGATTCCTTCCGAATTTCCGGAAGAGGTCATGGAACAGGTCGCCGGCATTCCCGACCATGTGACTGAAGAGGAGATGAAGGGCCGCCGCGACATCCGCGACCAGAAGCTGGTCACGATTGATGCAATCGAGTCCAAGGACCTTGATGATGCCGTCACGGCCTGGAAGCTTCCGAACGGCAACTTCCATCTCGGTGTTCACATCGCGGACGTCTCGCATTACGTCACGCCCGGCACACCGCTTGATGACGAAGCCTTCAACCGCGGCACTTCCGTCTATCTGACGGACCGTGTCATTCCGATGCTTCCGGCCAAGCTGTCGAACGGCATCTGCTCGCTCAATCCGAAGGTTGACCGTCTGGCGCTTTCCTGTGACATGGAAATCACGCCCGAAGGCGAAATCGTTGCTCATGAAATCTATCCCAGCGTCATCAGGACGACGGAACGCATGACGTACATCGCCATCAACAAGATTCTTGAATCTCATGACGAAAAGACAATGGAACGCTACAAGGACCTCGTGCCGATGTTCGAGACGATGGGCGAGCTGCACAAGATTCTGCTGAAGATGCGCAAGCGTCGCGGTGCAATTGAGTTCGAGGAAAACGAGGCCAAGATCATCGTTGACGAGAAGGGGCATGCAATCGACATTCAGCTCCGTGAACGCGGAACGAGCGAGCGCATGGTCGAATCGTTCATGCTTGCGGCCAATGAAACGGTTGCCGCTCATTTCAACAAGGCGAACGTTCCGTTTCTTTACCGCATTCATGAGACGCCTAAGGAGGAGAAGGTCAAGCGCTTCTTCGAGCTTCTCTCTGCAATCGGCGTTGAAGTGACGGGTTCGACGCATGACATCACGCCGAAGATGCTGCAGGGAATTCTGAAGAAGGTTGCCGGCCGGCCGGAAGAGGCCGTTGTGTCGGTCATGCTTCTTCGGTCCATGCAGCAGGCCAAGTATTCTCCGGAACCGCTCGGCCACTTCGGAATTGCCGCAACCGACTACACGCACTTCACGTCGCCAATCAGGCGTTATCCTGACCTCATGGTGCACCGCATGGCTCACTACTATGCAGAGCACGGTCTCGGCGAGGATTCACAGGCGGTCTTCCGCGATGACCTGCCGGAAGTGGCCACGCACTGCTCGCAGATGGAGCGTCGTGCAATTGATGCCGAACGTGACACGGATGCAATGAAGAAGGCAGAGTACATGGCCGATCATGTCGGTGAGGAATTCGATGCAATGGTCAGCTCCGTGACGAAGTTCGGCATGTTCGTTGAACTGGAGAACACAGTTGAGGGCCTGATTCACATCAGCGAAATCGGCGACGACTACTATGTCTTCGTCGAAAAGCACATGGCGCTGGTCGGACGCAGGAAGCACCGGACATATCGCATCGGACAGCCCGTGCGCGTCAAGCTCGTTGACGTCAACGTGGAGCAGAAGGAAATCAACTTCAAGCTGCTTGATGTTGACAAGGCACCGACTTCAGACCTGCTTGAAGGCGTTGAACTTCCCGACCTGCCGTCACGACGCAGGGACGGCAAGGACGGACGCCGCAACGGCAAGGATGACAGAAGGCGCGGTGGACAGCGTTACGGTGACAGGAAGAAGGACTACAAGAAGAACGGCAAGCCCTACAGCAAGGGCGGTCGTGGCGGCAGCAACAGCAACAGGAACGGCGGCAGGCGCCGCAAGTAGAAGGGACTGATTCGATGGCTGGGAAAAAGGTCGAAAAGGACCGTCCGCTGGCTCAGAACAAGAAGGCCAGGCATGACTACAACATTCTGGAGACGGTCGAAGCCGGCGTTGTGCTGACGGGAACGGAAATCAAGTCCGTCAGGGAAGGGCGCGTGACCCTGAAGGACGGCTTTGCCCAGATTAGAAACGGCGAGGCCTGGCTTGAAAACGTCCATATTTCGGAGTACACCGCAGGCAACCGTTTCAATCACGACCCGCTGCGCAGACGCAAGCTTCTGCTGCACAGAAAGCAGATTGAACATCTTGGGCAGAAGACAAGCGCGAAGGGCGTTACGCTCGTTCCGCTTAAGGTCTATATCAAGAACGGCTTTGCCAAGGTCCTGATCGGGGTTGCAACCGGCAAGCGCGAGTATGACAAGCGTGAGACAATCAAGCGCCGCGACCAGGAGCGGGAGATTCAGCGGACACTGAAGAATTTCAAATAGCATCAAAAAGGCAGGAGACCTGAATGGCGGCTCTCCTGCCTTTTTACAATTATGTCCGATTGCGTTCGCTTTTTTCGTGTAAGAACAGGTGACATCTTAAGAAAATTGTTACATTCACGTAACATTGCCCCGTTTAGAAATCTCATTGTAAATAAAGTGTCACATTACTGGGATAAATACACGTTATACTAGACTAAAGCAAAGGGGCTGTGTACGAATGAAAATTAGAAAAGCAACAGTGCTGGTCATGATTTCCATCCTGTTCAACCTTCAGCTGATGACAGTGGCCGGATCTTGTGATTCGGTGGCTGACCTTCAGGCGAAGCAGGAATCGGTCAGAAAGCAGCTCGATCGGAATTCGGACGAGCTTTCGGGCAAGATGAATGAAATCAACCAGGTTTATCAGAAACTTTCAGATCTTGAGGGAAAGAAGAAGGATACGGAGCAGAAGATTGCCCGGACGCAGGCAGAACTTCAGCAGGCTCAGAAGGAAAAGGAAATGCGCGTCAGGGATGCCAAGGAACGTCTCTGTGAGCTGCAGAGACGCCAGGGCACGAATACGACTCTGTCCGTGCTTGAGAAGTCAAGGAACATCACACAGTGGGTAAGCAGCGTGATTGCGCTTCAGCGGCTTCAGAGCGTGTATAATGACAGCCTGGATGCCGTCAGGCAGAGCATTGCGGATATCTCCAGGGCCAGTGAGCAGCTTCAGTCCTATCGGGCGGAGCTTGAGTCACAGGAGCAGCAGGTCAACAGCCAGAAGGCGGAACTTGACTCACAGATGTCCGTCCTGAAGAAGAAGATTGCCGACGGTCAGAGTGAGATGAAGCAGCTGGCCGACCGTGAAAAGCAGGAAAAGGCCAACGAAGAGGCTCAGAAGAAGGCAATGGAGGAAGCGGCAAGTCAGAAGCAGGCTGAAAGCAAGAGCCAGGCGCCGGCTGCAGGCAATGATGCGGCTGCTGACGCAGGCAATGTTTCGGCATCCAAGACGCTGACGATGTCCGCAACGGCATATTCGACCGAGGCCACCGGCATGGGCACGTATTCTGCAACGGGCATCAACCTGAAGCAGCATCCGAGCTGCGTTGCCGTCGATCCGAGCGTCATTCCGCTCGGCAGCATCATCTGGGTGTCTGGTTACGGAGTCTCCGTTGCCGGTGACACGGGCACTGCCATCAAGGGCAATGTCATTGACCTTCACTTTCCGACGGTTGCCCAGTCAATGGCCTGGGGCCGTCGCACCGTGACAGTCAAGATACTTAACTGAACGAATTTCAGACAGAAGAAGGGAACCGGAAATGCCGGCTCCCTTCTTTTCGTTTCTGCAGTTCGCCTGACATCGGTTCAGGGAGCGTAAGCCGGGGACGCATGAAAAAGCCGCCACCATCAGGACGATGGCGGCGGCTTCTACTGTCTTACGCAATGTCCTGCGGAAAGTCAGACGGCAATCTGCAGGTGTTTGTATTCATGATCGTCGATGCAGCAGGTTGAATGACCCTTAAAGCCGAGATGGCGGTAGAGATGTTCTGCGTGCTTGTTTTCGACGTCGACGTCAAGTCCGATTCTGGACTTGCTGCGTCTGCGGGCGACCTTCGGCAGCGCCTTGAGAAGCGCCGTACCGATGCCCTGACCTCTGTATTTAGGTGAAACGACCAACGAGTCAAGATACCATTCATCGGGCAGGTTTGAATCGTCCTGATCATAGACACTGTCGCGCTTTTGAAGACCGACGGCAGGGAAGAAGCGGCAGAGGAGCGAATCGACCTTGTCCTCGTTTTCATTCGGATAGCCGAACGCAATCCCGGCCACATCCCCGTTGACGTCTGCGACGAGAATCTGGGCAAGCGTGCTGCGGCATTCCTTCGTTTCAAAGGAACGTTCCAGCGCCTTGCGCAGTTTCCCGTCATCAGCCTGTTTCAGCAAAGGCACCTCCATTTCATCGAGAATGATATGGAAAAGTGCCATTATCTGCTGGGCGTCGTCTTCTTCTGCTTGACGTATTATCAAATTGTAAGATCCTTTCTCTTTTTGCCTTCAGTCAAATGCAAGGCTTCCTCCGAATCCCAGTCCGAATCGCCGCATCTTCTTCCCCGAACGGGCCCAGTAGTCGAGAATGGAGACCACGCACAGAAGCAGTGCCTCGTCTTCTTCGTGGGCAATGGTGAACTCGAGATAGTCACCGCTTGCCAGCTGAACCTCGTTGATGGTCATGATGCATTCGCGTCCGTGAAAGACGCGGTAGTTGTAAGTTGAAAGGTTGCCGATGATGAGCCAGCTGAGCTTCTTCACGAGCAGCATTTCACGGCTTACGCCATAATAGCGGCGGATGGATCCGGCGTACCTGCGCTTCCGGTACAGATCGAACTTCGGAAACATTCCAAGTGAGCGCTGCTTGATTTCCGCTTCAAGAAATCCGGACGCGGAATAGACCGACATGACGCCGGCGTGCATCCCCCAGCGGCCGTTGATAAGATAGACATTTGCGCCGCGTTCATCTGTAACCGCCGTCGTTCCGCGAACGGACAGGCGGTTACGATATGAGTATAGTCTGCGCACTTGAAACACACCTCGATTCGCTGCCGGAAGTCATGACCGATTAGTTTTCTGCCAGTACTTCCTCAATTGCCTTGCCGACACCGTCCTCAGTGTTGTTAACCGTCAGGTGCTTGGCAAGCATCTTGATTTCATCAGTTGCGTTGCCGACCGCATAGCTGATGCCGGCTGCCCTGATCATCGAGGCATCATTGTTGTTGTCGCCGATGGCCATGACGTTGTCCATCGGAACATTCAGCCTGTCGGCGAATGCGGCGAGTGCAACACCCTTCTGGGCATTGACGTGGTTGATCTCGATGTTGCGGGAGCCGGATGAGGTAACCACAAGATTCTCGTCCTTTGACAGCTCGTCTCTGATCGGACCGAGGACCTTCATGCCCTCTTCGCTGAAGACGACGATCTTGCAGATCATTGTATGGGGATCATCGACAAGTTCCATGTAGTTGTCGACATAATTGATGTTCATGAGTTCCATCCTGGCTGAAGCAAGGGTAACAGCCAGCTTGTAGGGAGTGTCCGGGCTGATGCTTGCAAGAAGCTCGGCAAAGTTCTCGATTCGCTTGGCCTTGTTGTCGGAGCATACTCCCTTGTCCGTAATCACCTCGGAATAAAGTCCCTTCCTGTGCAGGGAGACGATGATCTTTCTGGCGATTGTGTCGGGAATCGGAGCGGCGCTGATCATTTTGGCGTTTTCATCCAGAACGATGGCGCCGTTTAACGTAATCATGGGACAGGTAATGCCGGCCGCCTTGATCAGGGGCTTGATTTCCTCGAGCGAACGTCCGGAGGAAACGACAAAGTGCACGCCGAGTGACTGTGCATGCTTGATTGCCTTGGCATTGCCGGGTGAAATGACCATTTCGTCATTCAGCAAAGTTCCGTCCATGTCAGATGCGATGATTTGAACCATTGAATTTTAACCTCACTTTATTTGTCTATCACCTTAATTCTAACATGAAAACGCGTGAAAGACGATGATGGGGGTGATAAAAATCAACTATTTTCTGAAAATGACAAATGTAAGCGAAAACATATGTGAAAAATTGAACATTGTGATAGAATTGAACTGAGGTGCTGAAATTGAAGACGATTATCCATAACGAATGGCAGGACGTACTGGAAGGGGAATTTGAATCCGCCTACTATGCGGAACTGCATGATTTCTTGAAGAGTGAATATTCGAAGTACAGGATTCATCCGGACATGTACCGGATTTTCGAGGCCTTTGAGCTTACTCCGTTCTCAAAGGTCAAGGTGGTCATCCTGGGACAGGATCCTTATCACGGACCGAATCAGGCGCACGGCCTCAGCTTTTCGGTGCTTCCGGGCGTCGAGGTTCCGCCGTCGCTCAGAAACATCTACAGGGAGCTTGAAAGCGACCTTGGAATCAGGCCGGTGAATCACGGCTACCTGAAGAAGTGGGCCGATCAGGGCGTCCTGATGCTCAACTCGGTGCTGACGGTCAGGAACGGCCAGGCCTTTTCACATCGCGGAAAGGGCTGGGAGCAGCTGACGGATGCGGCAATCAGGAAGCTTTCCGAGCGTCCGGGACCGGTTGTCTTCATACTGTGGGGACGCGCCGCCCAGGACAAGATCAGGCTGATTGACACCGAAAAGAACATTGTCCTCAAGTCAGCCCATCCCAGTCCGCTGTCGGCTCATCGCGGCTTCTTCGGATCGCGGCCGTTCTCGAAGACGAATGCGGCGCTGATTGCCATGGGGGAGACGCCGATTGACTGGCAGCTTCCGGAAAAAGTGACGGAGTCTTAGTCAAGGTAACTATAATTTTGAAACAGAGGTGCAGGATATGGATTTATTTGAAAGCTTGAAGAACAAGATTTCGGGAAGAAACATCAGAATCGTCTTTCCCGAAGGAAACGACAGCCGCGTCGTCAGGGCGGCTGTCCGCCTGAAGGAAGACGGCATGGTCAGCCCGGTCATTCTCGGTGACAGGAAGACGATTGAGGCTTCAAACGGCGGCAGTCCGCTGCCGGAGGGAGTCGAGACGCTTGATCCGGCCGGGTATCCGGAAGATGCGTTTTCCGAGATGGTGGCTTCCTTCGTTGAGCGCCGCAGGGGCAAGAACACCGAGGAACAGGCGCGCATGATGCTGAAGGACGTCAACTACTTCGGAACGATGATGGTCTACATGGGCAAGGCTGACGGTCTTGTCTCCGGCGCCGTCCATCCGACCGGCGACACGGTGCGTCCCGCGCTTCAGATCATCAAGACGAAGCCCGGCGTAAGCCGTACCAGCGGCGCGTTTGTCATGAGCCGCGGATCGGAGCGCTACTACTTTGCCGACTGTGCAATCAACATCAATCCGAACGCTGAGGAACTGGCAGAAATCGCCGTTCAGAGCGCCAGGTCCGCGCGTCTGTTTGACATCGACCCGCGCGTTGCCATGCTGAGCTTCTCGACAAAGGGTTCTGCAAAATCTGATGAGGTGACAAAGGTTCAGGAAGCTACAAGAATTGCGAAGGAGATGGCTCCGGACGAGCAGATTGACGGCGAGCTGCAGTTTGACGCTGCATTTGTCGAGAGCGTCGCCGGGCAGAAGGCTCCGGGCTCGGACGTTGCGGGCAGGGCCAATGTCTTCGTCTTCCCTGAACTCCAGTCAGGCAACATCGGCTACAAGATTGCCCAGCGCCTCGGCGGCTTCGAGGCTGTCGGCCCGATTCTCCAGGGCCTGAATGCGCCTGTCTCCGACCTGTCGCGCGGCTGCTCGGAAGAAGACGTCTACAAGGTTGCGCTGATCACGGCCGCCCAGACGCTTGGAGACTAGACTCATGCAGTTCACCGTGTCAAATGCAGAGCAGACTCAAAAGCTTGCGGAAGAACTGGCGGCAGCGCTTGAACCGGGGGATGTCATCCTGCTTGACGGCGACCTCGGTGCGGGCAAGACGACGTTCACGAAGGGGCTTGCGGCAGGACTCGGCATCAGAAGAAACGTCAAGAGCCCGACATTCACTTTGATCCGCGAATATCACGAAGGGCGCCTGCCCCTTTACCACATGGACGTCTACCGTCTCGAGGAAACCGGCGGAGACGACCTGGGGCTTGAGGAATACTTCAACGGTGACGGCGTGAGTGTGGTCGAATGGTCACAGTTCGTCGAAGACGACCTTCCGGCTGAGTTTCTGGTCGTTCACTTCATCAAGGACGAACATGATGACGACAGGCGCACGCTTGTCTTCGAACCGCACGGAAGCCGCTACGAGAGGCTGCTCAGGACAATGGAATAGTAAAAGGGACCGTGGAATTGATTTCCACGGTCCTTTTTTTAAATTCCCTATTTTCGCGGATACCTGTAGATGAACGGCTTCAGGCTTTCCGGTCCGAAGCTTTGAACCTGGTTGAGCAGGATTTCCGCGCAGGCCTGGCTGTCGTCGAGGGCGTTGTGGTGGTGGTTGAGGGTGATGTCGAGGTTGCCGCAGATGGTGTCCAGCTTGTTGTCCGCAAAGCTGTAGAAGTTCCTGCTCGTCTTGACGGTGTCGATGACGTTGAAGTGCGGTGTCTCCATTCCGTATGACTCAAGCGTTCTGCAGAGCACGCTGCAGTCAAACGGCGCATTGTGGGCGACGACGAGTGATTCCGGCGTGAAGAAGCCGCTGATGTGCGGCCAGAGTTCTGAAAAGTCGGGAGCGTTTCTGACCATTGACGGCGTGATGCCGTGGATGCCGATGTTTCTGCCGTCGAATTCGGCGTTGGGATTGATGAGCGAGTAGAGCTCATCGACAATCTGATTGTTTCTGACGACCGTCAGCGCCAGCGAGCAGGCGCTTGACCTCCTGGCGTTGGCCGTTTCAAAGTCAAATGATACAAAGTTCATGCGCAATCTCCCCGTCAGATTTTCAGGTCAGCAGTTTCAATCAGCACCGGACAGTGGTCCGACCCCGTGATGTCGGTCAGAATCTCTGCATTTTTCAGCGAGGACCTGAGCGAATCAGCGATGATGAAATAGTCGATGCGCCAGCCGGCGTTGTTTTTGCGTGCGTTGAAGCGGTAGCTCCACCAGGAGTAGATTCCCGCTTCGTCCGGATGAAGGAGGCGGAACGTGTCGGTGTAGCCGCTGGCGAGCAGCCGCGTCATGCAGGAGCGTTCCTCATCGGAGAAGCCGGCGTTTCTGCGGTTGGCCTTCGGATTCTTCAGGTCGATCTCCTCGTGTGCGACGTTCAGGTCGCCGCACATGATGACGGGCTTTCCTTCCTTCAGCGAGTTGAGGTAGTTCAGGAAGGCCTCCTCGAAGCCCATGCGGAATTCGAGCCGCTTGAGCTGTGGTTGTGAGTTCGGCGTGTAGCAGCAGACGAGGAAGAAGTCCTCGTATTCCAGCGTGATGACCCTGCCTTCGTGGTCGAATTCGTCGACGCCGATTCCGCGTGTGACGGACTGAGGCCTGTGCTTCGTGAAGACGGCCGTGCCGGAATAGCCCTTCCTTTCGGCGTAGTTCCAGTACTGGAAGTATCCCGGCAGCTCAAGTTCGACCTGCCCTTCCTGGAGCTTGGTTTCCTGCAGGCAGAAGAAGTCGGCGTCAAGTTCGTCGAATACCTCCTTGAAGTTCTTCTTTAGCACGGCGCGAAGACCGTTGACGTTCCATGAAATGAATTTCAGCATTATATCAGTCCCTTGCAGTTTATGATTCAATTATAGCAAATTTGTTGACGTCAGGTCGCCCAATCGCTACAATTGGCGTAAAAGAAGGGGGTCATTGAAATGAAGATTGACGGACACACGCATACGCAGCTATGCGCGCATGGAACGGGCGAGAAGACGGAGAAGATGGTCGAGAAGGCCGTTTCGCTCGGCTTCACTGACTACTGCATCACGGAACATGCGCCGCTTCCCGCAGGATTTGCGGCGGTCTATGACGGACCGGAGGAAGGACTTTCAACGGCGTCGCTTGCGCCGGAACAGGTCGGGGAATACTTTGCACACACGGAATGGCTGAAGGAACGCTTCGCGGGGCGAATCAGGATTCACACCGGCTTCGAGGTTGACTATCTGCCCGGCTTCGAGCGGGAAATCAAGGCCTTTCTTGACGAGTACGGTCCGCGCTGCGACACGGGAATACTTTCGGTGCACTTCATTCCGGATGCGGACGGCCGGTTCCACTGCATTGACTTTTCGCCGGAGGACCTTGCCGCCGGCGTGAGGGACATTCTGGACCGGCCACAGGAGGTTTATCATCGATATTTAATGCTGGTCAAAGCTTCGGTCGAGGCGGATCTTGGGAAATATGCTCCGGAACGCATCGGACATATGAGCTTGATTAAGAAATACCAGGACTTCTTCTCATTTCCGGAAACGTTTGATGGAAGAAACATGGAACTTGTCCGGGAGATTCTCCAAAAGGTCGGAGAATCCGGTCGCCAGCTTGACTTCAATCTCGCCGGCATGTACAAGCCGCTCTGCAACGAATTCTACCCGGGGATGCAGGTCGTCTCACTGGCTGAGAAAATGCAGATTACGTTGACATACGGGTCCGATGCGCATGGAATCGACGCTGTCGGCCAGGGCTACCATCTTTATTCAAGCATTGTTCGATGATTTTCAATATTTTGCTTGACTTTTCGGTTTGAAGTGTTTATTATTAATATTAAATTAAAAGTTAATTCAATTCTAATTCAATTGTGACGATCAGGAGAAACTGCCGGCAAGGGCGCAAAGAGAGTCCGGGTTGCTGGGAACGGACCGCCTGCGGCAGCATACACACCTGTGAACTGATAGAATGAACCATTAATGCTGAAACTGTAGTAGTTTTATCCGGGAGGTCCCGTTACCACCGTTGACATGTTCAACATGAGGTCTGCATTGCGAGATGCAGGCGAAGCGGGGTGGAACCACGATGAAACGTCCTCCGGCATCCTTTTCGGGTGCCGGATTTTTTTTACGAAAATGAAGAAGGGAAGGGAACCGATTGAAAAAATTCCGTCTGCCGCCCGGTCTGGGCGATGAGCTGGACAGCCGCCTGTCCGTTGAAAACAAGGTGTCGTTTTGGATGATTCGAAGACTGCACGAACGTGGTTTCTCGCAGATCAAGACGCCGCTTCTTGAATACTTCGAGCTGTTCGAGAACTACAGGATGCCGGATCAGAAGATGTACCGCCTGGGCGCGCGCGACAGCCGCGAGCTTGTCATCAGGCCGGACATGACGCTTCCGGTTGCAAGATTTCTTTCAACCCAGAATGTCCGTCTGCCGGCGAAGTTCTTCTACATCGGTGACCTCTACAGAAAGAACCGCGACCTGTCCGGACTTTGTGACCAGGTCTGTCAGATTGGCGTCGAGCTTGTCGGATATGCTTCGAAGAAGGCCGAGCTTGAGTGTCTGGAGCTTCTGAGCGAGTTCAATGCGGCGTTCCTTGACGGAAGGCTCACGCTGGAAGTCGGGCATGCAAGGCTGGCCGATGTGGCGCTCGGGACTCTTGACGTTGACGGAAAGTTGCGGTGCGAGATAAGAAAAGCGTTGTTTGACAAGGAGCTTCCGCTTTACTTCAGGCTGATTGAACCGTTCAGGGAGCGGAAGACATATCCGTTCTTCAGAGCTCTTCCACGGCTCTTCGGCAGCGCCGGAGAGGTTCGTGCAAGTCTTTCGGTTCTTGAGATTCCTTCAGCGGTCAGGGACATCATCAGCGAGATCTTCGAAATTGCCGATTCCTGCGCTTCCCTTGGCGGAAGCGAGGTCAGCCTTGATCTGAGCGCTCCCGGACCACAGCCCTACTACACGGGCGTCGTGTTCAAGGGATATCTGCCCGGAGCCTCGCGCAACGTCATCAGCGGCGGAAGGTACGACCGGATGCTTGAAAGCTTCCAGGAGGAGCCGGAACCGGCCGTCGGAATGGGCCTTGAGCTTTCGCTGCTGTCGGAACTGCTGGTCGGCCGGGCCGGGCGGTCAGGTGAGCAGCCGACGCTGGTCTACTTTGAGGAAGAACAGCTCAGGCAGGCGATGGATTTGGTCCGAAACAGCGATTCACTGCAGCTCAGCCTCGCCGATACGCTGGAGGAGGCAGAGGCAGAGGCCGGAAGACTCGGCGCCGGTCTGATCGATTTGACGAAGGAGGGATAGCTTTGTTGAAAATAGCCCTTACGAAGGGGAGGACCGAGGCACAGGTTATTCCGCTGCTTGAGAGAAGCGGTGTTGATTGCAGCGGCCTTCTGAACAAGAAGAGAAAGCTGATCGTCAATGTTTCGAACAGGTACCAGTTCGTGCTGGCCAAGGGACCGGACGTCATGACGTACCTGACGAACGGTGCCTGTGACATCGGCATCGTCGGAAGCGATATCCTGGAGGAGCAGAACCATACGGAAAACCAGCTGCTTGACCTCAACGTCGGCAAATGCCGCTTCATCATGGCATCGACGGAAGACTTCAATCCGAACGAGGAGAAGCGCAAGGTCATCGGAACCAAATATCCGAACATCACGCAGCGCTACTTCGAGTCAATCGGAGAGGACGTCGAGATTGTCAGAATCGAAGGTTCGGTCGAGCTTGCGCCGCTGGTCGGGCTGGCCGATGCCATCGTCGACCTGACTGAAACGGGGACGACTTTGCGGGAGAACAACCTGAAGATCTACGCCGAACTGGGACCGGTCTCGACGAGGCTCGTGGCCAATCCGATCTCGCTCAGGCAAAAGAAGCGCGAGGTCTTTGAACTTGTTGATGCACTTGAGAAAACATGCGGGGGGATTTGAAAATGAAGATTTATGAAAACAGGACTCTTGATGAAATGAAGCGGATTGTCTCGACCTATACGAAGAAGACGAGCGACCCGGAGATTGAAGAGGCCGTTGAAGACATTCTCGAGGATGTGCGTGTCAACGGGGATGATGCGCTGAGAAGATACAGCGAGAAGTTCGACGGTGTGAAGGTTGAATCATTCAGGGTGCCGCAGGAGGAACTGGACGAGGCGTATGCGTCGGTTGACGGAAAGCTGAGGGATGCGATGGAGCTTGCGAAGAAGAACATCGTCAGCTTCCACAGGCTTGAGGTCGAGAAGGGATTCGTCGACCTGAGCGAGCCAGGCATCATGCGCGGGCAGAAGGTCACGCCCCTTGAGAGCGTCGGCCTGTATGTCCCGGGCGGCCGTGCCGCCTATCCGTCAACCATTCTGATGTCGGCCCTTCCCGCCAGAATCGCAGGCGTCGGCAGAATCGTCATGGTGACGCCGCCGCAGAAGGAGGGCATTTCCAGGGCCGTTCTTGCCGCTGCAAGGCTGGCAGGTGTCGATGAGGTCTATCAGGTCGGAGGCGCCCAGGCGGTTGCCGCCCTGGCGTACGGCACGCAGTCCATACCAAGGGTCGACAAGATCATCGGACCGGGCAACATCTTCGTTGCCGTGGCCAAGAAGAAGGTGTTTGGAACGGTTGCCATCGACATGGTGGCCGGTCCGTCCGAAATCGGCGTCCTGGCGGATGAGTCGGCAGATCCCCGTCAGATGGCGGCGGACCTTCTGTCGCAGGCCGAACATGACCCAAGGGCCCGCGCAATGCTGATCACTGACTCGGGGAAGCTTGCAGCGGAGGTTTCGGATGAAGTCGAAAGACAGCTCAGGGTGCTGCCAAAGGAGGAGATTGCCCGCCGCTCGATTGAGGACCGCGGCTTCATTGCCGTCATGGATGACAGGAAGGAGATGTTCGAGCTGATGAACGAGGTTGCGCCCGAGCACCTGGAGGTCAATCTGGAGAACCCGACGCAGTACCTGCCGCTAATCAGGAATGCCGGCTCTGTATTTCTGGGGAGATACGCCTCCGAGCCGCTCGGTGACTATGTTGCCGGTCCGAACCACGTCCTTCCGACAGGCGGGACCGCCCGCTTCTCGTCACCGCTTGGCGTCTACGACTTCGTCAAGAGAACATCATTCATCCAGTTTACGGAGGACGCCTTGAGAGCGGACGTCGGGGCAATCACGACACTGGCACGCGAGGAGGGTCTCGAGGCGCATGCAAGGGCCGTGGAGAGCCGTTTCAAGTAAGGGGGAAAAGCTGATGAGACAAGCAGAAATCAAACGCGTCACGAAGGAAACGTCAATTGAAGTCACATTGAATCTTGACGAGCAGTTCCCGGCGGAAATCGACACCGGCGTCGGCTTCTTCGACCACATGCTGACACTGTTCGCCAAGCACGGCCGCTTCGGTCTTAAGGTCAGGGCGGAAGGTGACCTGGACGTCGACAGCCATCATACGGTCGAGGACACCGGCATCGTGCTCGGTGAATGCTTCAGGCAGGCGCTCGGAGACAAGAAGCAGATTGAGCGCTATGGAAATGCAGTGGTGCCGATGGACGAGGTGCTGGCACAGGTGACGGTGGACCTGAGCGGCCGGTCATACCTGGTGTTCAACGCCGAACTGGAGAATCCGCGTCTAGGAACGTTCGAGACGGAAATCGTCGAGGACTTCTTCCAGGCCGTGGCCTTTTCGGCGGAGATGAACCTTCACGCCAACGTGCTGTATGGACGCAACACGCACCACAAGATCGAGGCGCTGTTCAAGGCCTGGGCAAGGGCGATGCGCCAGGCGGTCGAAATCAATCCGGAAATCAGGGGAGTGAACTCGACAAAGGGGGTCATCTAGATGATTGCTGCAGTTGACTACGGGGCGGGAAACCTCGCCAACGTCCTGAAGGCCTTCCGCTTTCTCGGCGCGGACATTGAGGCAACTTCCAGTCCGGAGGTCATCCGCCGGGCGGATGGCATCGTCCTGCCGGGAGTGGGTGCGTTCGGAAGCGCGATGGAGGAACTGGGAAGGCGCGGCCTTGACAGGGTGCTTGTGGCGGAGGCGGAAGCAGGAAAGCCGCTTCTTGGCATCTGTCTTGGGATGCAGCTTCTGTTTGACGAGTCGGAGGAATTCGGGGTGCACGAAGGACTGCACCTGATTCCCGGAAGGATCGTCCCGTTTCCGAAGGACACGGGGCTGCTGATTCCGCAGATGGGCTGGAACGAAAACGTCGTCGTCAACAGGGACAGCATCTTTGCCGACTGTCTTGACGGAACGTACACGTACTTCGTTCATTCCTACTATGCGGAATGCGACCGCAGATACATCGTCTCCGGCACGGACTACGGTGTTGAGGTGCCTTCCTGCGTGGAGTCGGGCAATGTCTGCGGGATGCAGTTCCATCCGGAGAAGAGCGGGAAAAGAGGCTTGGAAATGCTGCGGCGTTTCATGGAAAGGGTTGATGAAAATTGATTATACCGGCAATTGACCTCAGGGACGGACAGAGCGTGCGTCTGTATCAGGGGGATTATGACAGGCAGATGCTGGTGGCGCATGTTCCGGAAGAGCAGGCGAAGGCAATCGACGATGCGGGACTCAATGCCCTGCATCTTGTCGATCTGGACGGAGCGAAGGAAAAGCACCCCGTCAACACCGACACCGTCCGGAAGATCCGCGCGGCATTTGACGGCTACCTTGAACTCGGCGGCGGCATCAGGACGCTTGACGACATCGAGGAGTGCCTGAAGCTCGGCGTTGACCGGGTCATTCTCGGCTCGGTCGCCGTCAAGGATCCGGAACTTGTCCGGACTGCACTGGCAAGGTTCGGGTCCGGAAAGATTGCCGTCGGCATTGACGGAACGGACGGAAAGGTGGCTGTCAACGGCTGGCTGGAGAAGACGGAAGTCACGCTGGAGGAGCTGATGAAGGAGATGGAGGCGATGGGGGCAAGGTACTTCATCGTGACGGACACTTCAAGGGACGGCACGCTGACGGGACCGAACATCGAACTTTACCGCAGCCTGAAGAGGGAGTTCCCGGATTCTGTGATTACCGCATCCGGCGGCATCAGCAGCGTGGCTGACATCAAGAAGCTCCTGCTTTGCGGCATCCGCGAAATCATCGTCGGCAAGGCGCTTGCCGCCGGCAGGGTGACGCTTGAGGAACTTGCGGAGGTGAACCGCCATGCTCGCTAGGAGAATCATCCCCTGTCTTGACGTCGATCAGGGCAGGGTCAGGAAGGGCGTCAACTTCAGGAATCTGATCGACGTCGGCTCCCCGGTTGACATTGCCGCCGAATACGAGCGTCAGGGCGCAGACGAACTGGTCTTTCTCGACATCACGGCAACGCTTGACCACCGCAGGACAATGGTTGATGTGGTCGAGGAGGTATCGCGGCAGGTCTTCATGCCGCTCACGGTCGGCGGCGGCATTTCGTCCGAGGAGCAGATGCATGAGCTTCTGAAGAGCGGAGCCGACAAGATTTCACTGAATTCCGCCGCCATCAGGAATCCGGAGCTGATCACGACCGGGGCCAGACGCTTCGGCAGCCAGTGCATCGTGTGTGCGATTGACGTGAAGAAGACGGAAAATGGTGACTATTCAGTCTACGTCAAGGGCGGCACGGAAGACACGGGAATTGACGCCGTTTTGTGGGCGAAGCGGGCTGAAGAGCTCGGTGCAGGCGAGCTGCTTGTGACGAGCATGGACTGCGATGGCACGAAGAACGGATTTGACATCGAGCTTTATCAGCGGATAGGTGAGAAGGTCAACGTCCCTGTCATTGCCTCCGGCGGTGCCGGAAGCATGAAGGACTTTCTCGACGTGTTCACCGAAACGCCGGTGACGGGAGCACTGGCCGCTTCGCTGTTTCATTTCGGCGAGCTGCGTATTGGTGACCTGAAGGACTATCTTGAGGAAAACGGGGTGAGTGTGAGGAAATGATCCCTGCATTTGACGAGAAGGGGCTGCTGACCAGCGTTGTCTGCGATGACAGGACAGGCAGGGTGCTGATGGTGGCCTGGATGAACAAGGAAAGCTATGAAATGACGAGGAGGACGCGCCAGACATGGTTCTGGTCGCGTTCGAGGAAAAGGCTCTGGCACAAGGGCGAGGAAAGCGGCAACACGCAGGAGGTCGTGTCGATGACCCTTGACTGCGACGGCGACACGCTGCTGGTCAGGGTGATTCCGGCCGGACCAGCGTGCCATACCGGACATGAGACGTGTTTTTTCAATGAAGTTGAAATGGAGGAATGAAACATGCAGGATTTAGATGAATTGTATCAGTCCGTCCTGGAGCGCAGGAACAATCCGAAGCCCGGCTCCTATACGGATTATCTCTTCACGAAGGGGCTGGACAAGATCTTGAAGAAGGTCGGTGAGGAGGCGACGGAGGTCATCGTGGCAGCCAAGAACCCGGACAGGGGCGAACTCCGCTATGAAACGGCGGACCTGCTGTACCATCTGATGGTCCTTCTGGTGGAGCAGGGCATGAGCTTTGATGAAATCAAGGAGGAACTCGGCAGCCGTGTCGGCCTCATGAGCAAAACGAAGGACAGGCCTGAAATCAAGGACCTGTAGTGGAGGTGTCTTTATGCGTGAGAACTTGAAGAACCTGTGTGCCTATGTGCCCGAGGAACCGCTTGAGGCGGTCAGGGCCAGGTATGGTCTGAAGAAGGTCAACAGACTTTCCGCCAATGAGAATCCCTACGGCACTTCGAGGAAGGTTGAAAAGGCCGTTACGGACTGGAACTTTTCCGAAGGCAACCGCTATCCGGACGGTTATGCCAAGGAACTGAGAACCGCCGTCGCCAGACACGTCGGCTGCAGGGAAAGCCAGCTGATCATGGGTGTCGGCCTTGACGAGATCATCTCGCTTGTTTCCCGGACGTTTCTTGACCAGGGCGATGAGGTGATCGTGCCCGATCCGACGTTTTCCGAGTATGAGCTGAATGCGGAGATTGAGGGTGCGGTCGTCAGGCATGCGAAGTGCAGCGAGGAGACCGGCAGGATGGACTTTGACGCCATGCTTGCCGAAACAGGCGACAGGACGAAGCTGATCTGGATCTGCAATCCGAACAACCCGACGGGGGCGTTCAATCCGGTCGAGGAAATCGACTCCTTCCTTGCCCGTGTTCCCGAGAACGTCATCGTGCTGATTGATGAGGCCTACATCGACTACGCCGACGGTCAGCCGACTGCCCTGGGTCTGCTTGACAAATACAGCAATGCCGCCGTCATGAGGACTTTTTCGAAAATCTACGGTCTTGCCAACTATCGTGTCGGCTACATCGTGATGTCGGACGAACCCGGCAGCATTCTGCAGACGGTCCGCTGTCCGTACAACCTGAGTTCCCTGTCGCAGACAGCGGCTCTTGCGGCGCTGTCCGACCAGAAGTTCGTCGCAAGGTGCGCCGAAAGGAACGCCCGCGAGCGCAGACGCCTGGAGGAGTTCTTCGACAGGAACGGAATCTTTTATTACAAGAGCCAGGCAAACTTCGTGTTCTTCAGGTTCGGGGGAGCGGACGACCTGGCCGAATATCTGCTGAAGAACGGCTATCAGGTCCGGCGCGGCTTGCGAAAGGACTGGCTTCGCGTTACAATCGGAAAAAGGAAGCAAAATGATGCGGTGATGTCGCTCATTGAAGACTATATGAACGGAGACAGGTAACGGAAGATGAATGACTTTGATGTTGTCAGCGTCTTTTTGAAGAACGGACAGCAGGTGACGATAAGGGCGGCGCATCGGAGCGATGAGACCGGAGTCGCCCGTTTCTTCAGGCAGGCCGTGCAGGAGACGGAATTTCTTTCCATGCAGATTGACGAGGTCGGTTCGGATGCTGAAGTCGGACGCTTTCTGCATGCGATGGAACGCTCGGGGCATTCGCTGTTTCTTGTCGCCGCAGTCCCCGGTATGATTGTCGGGATGGGGCAGGTCAGTTTTTCAGCCAGAAGAAAAAGCCGCCATCGGGCAGTGATTTCCGTTGCGGTCTCAAGGAAGCTGTGGGGGCTTGGACTTGGAAGCGCCATGCTGAATGCCATGACTGCATTTGCCGGGAAAAGGGGAGCAACCCAGCTTGAGCTGACGGTCATGGCGGACAACGTCAGGGCAATTGCCCTGTATGAACGGTTCGGCTTCAAGGCGGTCGGGCGCATGCCAAACGCCTATCTGATGTCGGACGGTGGCTTCCGCGACGAAATTTCCATGGTGAAACCGCTGTGATGTTGGCTCAGATTGCAATCCATGTTAAAATGTCAATTGTAATCTAGCATAAGGAAGCAGTTTAAATGGACAATATTGAAGCAAAGATCAGACAGGACCTGAAGGGAATTTCCGTCAAGAGAAACGAGCCGCTGTGCAGGTATACGAATACGCGCACGGGCGGTCCGGCCGACTTCGCCGTCTTCCCGGAAAGCGTTGAGGAAGCACGGCGGACTGTTCTCTTCACGAAGGAGAACGGTCTTGGCCTGACCGTCATCGGCAACGCCAGCAACCTGATCGTCAAGGACGGCGGAATTGCCGGCGTCGTCATGATTCTGACCGGAATGAACTCGATTGAAGTCAAGGGCACGACAGTTGTCGCAGCTGCCGGTGCGGCGCTGATTGATGCCACGCAGGCCGCCTGTGAGGCCGGACTCACAGGCTTTGAGTTCGCCTCCGGCATCCCCGGCTCGGTCGGCGGCGCCATCTTCATGAACGCCGGCGCCTATGACGGTGAAATCAAGGACATTGCCAGCTCCGTGACGGTTCTGACCCGCTCCGGTGAGATCAGGACCTATGAAAATGCAGAGCTTGACTTCGGCTATCGTCACAGCAGGCTGCAGGACGAGGATGACATCGTACTTTCGGCAGTGTTCTCCCTCAAGCCCGGCGACAGGAGGAAGATTCACGACCGCATGGAGGAGCTCAGCTTCCTGCGCGCCTCCAAGCAGCCGCTTGAATATCCATCCTGCGGCAGCGTCTTCAAGCGCCCGGCCGGCCACTACACCGGCAAGCTCGTGCACGATTCCGGTCTGCAGGGATTCACAATCGGCGGCGCCCAGGTTTCAAGAAAGCACGCCGGCTTCATCGTCAACGTCGGCAACGCCACGGCAACGGACTACCTTAACGTCATCAGGCACGTCCAGGACGTCGTCTATGCCGATTCCGGCGTCAGACTGGAAACTGAAGTCAGAATCATCGGCCGCGACTGACGGTCATATGAACATAAAACAGCCATCCCCCGGGGGATGGCTGTTTTGGTGTCTGCAGTCAGTGGTGCTGAGGCATCATGATGTATGGAGACTCTAATCATGTTGCGGCATTGCGTTGTCCTTCGCACGGTCACAGGCAAGGACCCATGACCGCCCGGCTTCACGACTTTCCTATGCCCAATCCCCGTTCCTGAACACCGGGACGGTGGTGCCGTCCTTTCTGATGCCGTCGATGTTCATGTCGGCGGAACCGACCATGAAGTCGACGTGGGCCTGGCTCAGGTTCATGCCGCGGGCTGCCAGCTCATCATCGGACATCCTTGTTCCGCCCTGGATGTTTGAGGGGTAGGAGGCGCCGAGGGCGAGATGGTCGGATGCATTCTCGTCAAAGAGGGTGTTGAAGAAGATGATGCCTGACTGGGAAATAGGTGAAGGATCAGGAACGAGCGACACTTCGCCGAGCGAGAGGACACCCTCGTCGGTCTTCAGAAGATGGTCGAGAACGTCCTGTCCCTTTTTTGCCGTGGCTTCGACGACCTTTCCGTCCCTGAACGTGAACTTCATGTCCTCGAGGATGCTTCCGGCATAGGAGAGGGGCTTCGTTGACGTTACGTAGCCGTCGATTCTGCGGCAGTCCGGGGCCGTGAAGACTTCCTCCGTCGGCATGTTGGCCATGAACTCGACGTTTTCCGGCGTGAAGCTGCCGGCACCTTCCCAGATGTGATTTTTCGGCAGGCCGATGGTGATGTCGGTCACGGGTGACGTGTAGTGCAGGGCGGAGAACTGCTGATCGTTGAGCCAGTCCGCCTTTTCGTGGAGCTTTCTGTCATGTTCGTGCCAGGCCTCGACGGGGTCTGCCTGATCGATGCGCGTCGTCTTGAAGATTTCCTCCCACAGGGCCTCGACGGCATCCTGTCCCTTTCTGTCCGGGAAGACCTTTTCAGCCCAGGCCTGGTCAGCGGCAGAGACGACCGTCCAGCTGAGGTCATTGTTCATCGTTGCCTTCCTGACCTGTTTCAGCGCCCTGCCGTCTGCCGCCTGGCTTCTGGCGACGCGGGTCTGGTCGAGTCCGGCGTATGCGCCCGGGTCGGCCGAGATGACGGAGATGCGGGCGGCCCTGTTTTTCGCAATGTAGTCTCCCTTCCTGACGATGTATTCCGGAACGTTGTCAATTCTTTCCTCGGATGCGTACTTCAGGAAGGCGCGTTCGGAGAACGTGTCCTTCCATTCGATCATGACTTCCGATGCGCCGGCCCTGTAGGCCTCCTCGACAATCAGATGGGCGAGTTCCTGCTGCGTGACCGAGATGTAGAGCACGACGGGCTGTCCCTTCTGGACGTTGACGCCGATTCTGACAATCAGTTCGGCGTACTTTCTGAGCTTTTCAGCAAAATTGGCAATCATGGTGATTCCTCCTCTGTATTTCGTACAATAACATTCTACCACATAAAAATGCAGAGTAAGAATCTCCGTTGTTTGTTATAATGGACTTATCGGAGGAATTGAAATGAAGATAAAAGTAATGACTGTCTTCGGCACGCGGCCGGAGGCAATCAAGATGGCCCCGCTTGTCCTGGCCCTGAAGGCGGACGGGCGCTTCGAGGCAGTCACGGCAGTTACGGCCCAGCACCGCGAAATGCTTGACTCTGCACTTGATATTTTTGGAATCAAGCCTGACTATGACCTGAATCTGATGCACAGGGGACAGACGCTGCAGGAAATCACGGCGGACGTTTTGACGAAGCTTGACGGCGTCATCAAGGAAGCCGACCCGGATATCATTCTGGTGCACGGCGACACGACGACGACGTTTGCGGCCGCACTGGCCGGCTTCTACAACCAGAAGGCGCTGGGACACGTGGAAGCGGGCCTCAGAACCTGGAACAAGTACTCGCCGTTTCCGGAGGAGATGAACCGTCAGATGACGGATGACCTGTGCGACATCTACTTTGCACCGACGGAACTGTCAAGAAGCAACCTGCTGCGGCAGAATCATCCGGAGGACCGGATCTTCGTGACTGGCAACACGGCGATTGACGCCATGCATGAGACAGTCAGGGACGACTACCACCATGAAATAATGGAAGCCCTCGACCCTGCCAAGAGGACGGTTCTTCTGACGATGCACCGCCGCGAGAACCAGGGTGAGAAGATGAAGGAGACGTTTGAGGCAATCCGCAGCGTCGTCGAGTCAAGAAACGACGTGCAGGTCGTCTATCCGGTCCACCTGAGTCCCGCCGTTCAGAAGGTTGCGCACGAGGTCTTCGACGGCGTCGGTGACGTCCATCTGATTGAGCCGCTTGACGTGGTGGACTTCCACAATCTTCAGGCCAGGAGCTACTTCATCATGTCCGATTCCGGCGGGGTGCAGGAGGAGGCTCCTGCGCTGAAGAAGCCGGTGCTTGTCTTGCGTGACACGACGGAACGTCCCGAGGGCGTTGCCGCCGGAACGCTCAAGCTTGTCGGCACGAACGGTGAAACCGTCAGAAGAGAGATGCTGCGCCTGCTTGATGACGAGGACGAATACCGTCGGATGGCAGAGGCGAAGAACCCCTACGGCGACGGCCATGCCTGTGAGCGCATCCTTGATGCCATTGCATACTACTTCGGACAGACGGATGTCAGACCGGACGAGTTCAGGTAGGAGACAACATGGAAGTGACTGAAATCAGGGACAGTTGCGAAAGAATGCGGATTGCAAGGCTTGTCCTGGAAAATCTGACGGAATGGTTCGGGATGGACGAATCACGCGAGGAATACATTGACAGAAGCAGCGGGGAGATGTTTCTTGCCGCCGTGGATGAAGGCGAGGCAGTCGGTTTTCTCTGCCTGAGACCGACAAGCGACGCAACGGTTGAAATTGACAGCATGGGAATTCTCAAGTCCTGCCACAGGAAGGGATTCGGAAAGAAGCTTGTTCTGGCTGCAATTGAATCTGCCAGGGCGGCGGGGTATTCCTTCATGCAGGTGAAGACCGTCAAATCGGGCTGCTACAGGCAGTATGACTGCACGAATCTCTTCTATCAGGCAGTCGGATTCAGAAAACTTGAAGTCCTTGACAATCTGTGGGATGAGTGGAATCCATGTCAGGTCTATGTCATGGCGCTGTGACTTCTGCATCATTCCGTATCTGTAACCTGTCTCCAAAATTCTTAAACCTCCCTTAAATCTTTGCTTATTCTACCTGATGTAAGGTACAATTATAAGCAGAATCAAGGGAGGTTTTTTCGTGCAGTTTTCATTCGAAAAGAGACAGCGACGCAGCTTGTACTTGAGCTTTACCCTGATTTTTCTGATCTGCGCCGCCTTTGTCTATGGAACATATTTCCTGACCGGTCACGAGCTGATCTGGCATCTTGACGGGGCCAACCAGCACCTGCCGCTTCTGCAGCAGTACCGGCAGATACTGAAGGACTTTCTGGCGAACCCGACACGGCCGCTCGAACAGTGGTCATGGCACATGGGTCTTGGCAACGACACGTTCTCGGTCTATTCCTACTACCTGATTGGCGATGTATTCGCATATCTGACGCTGCTTTTTCCCGCCTCGAAGATGGTTTTCGCCTATCAGCTTCTGATTGTCCTGCGTCTGTACTGCGCCGGGCTGTCCTTCGTGTTCTTCGCATCCCACTTCAGGGAGCTGAAGGACCGGGCCGTTCTTGCCGGCAGCCTGATCTATCTGTTCAATGCATTTCTTTTGTATTCCAATGTCGCGCAGCCGTTCTTCACGTTGCCGTTCATCATCTTTCCGCTGATAATCACCGCACTTGAGAAGGTGCTGCAGGACGGCTCGTTCTGGCCGCTTTACCTGGTCTTTTCATGGATGCTCATCAGCAACTTCTACTTTGCCTATGTCATGGGCCTTGGCGCCGTCATCTACCTGGCCGTACGCTGGTTCATCAGCTACCGCAAGTCGGGCGGAGTCATCGTCAAGCTCGGCAGGCTGGCGGCGGCTACGGTTCTTTCACTTCTGACGTCAGCCTTCATGCTGGTGCCTGAAATCTACGCCGTGTTGCATTCGACGAGGTCGGCCAGCGAGTTTGCCAACGGACTCAAGGTCTATCCCCTCTACTATTATCTGGCTCTTCCGTCTCAGCTGATTAACGGCGGAAACCGCGACTTCTATTTCTGGAGTGCCCTTGGCTTCTGCAGCCTGGCCTTCTTTGCCATTCTGTACATTCTGGCCAGAAGGAAGAAGTATCCCGTGCTCTGCACGCTGTTCGTCCTTTCGTTTGCGATGCTGCTTGTTCCGGCCTGTGCCTCGGTCTTCAACGGCTTCATGGCTCCGTCCAACCGCTGGACGCTCATGCTGTGCCTGCCGGTCGGACTGGCCGGCGCCGTTCTGGTGCAGAACATCACGAGTCTGTCGAAGAGGATGCTTAAGTTCTTCACGATTGCCCTGGCGGCCTATCTGGCGGTCATCACGCTGACCTACTACTTCCAGAACAACGAGCGGATCTTCATTCCGGTCATCTTCCTGACCGTGTTCTGGGCCGTTATCTATGTGCTGAATACGGCGGCAGTCGGAAACGCTCAGACAGTGATGCTGGTGGTGATGCTGGCCAACGTCTGTCTGAATGCCGTGTACTTCGAGGCACCCTTCAACGGGGGCTACTCGAACGAAATGCTTGACGGCGGGGCATATGACAGGCTGACTTCCAGCCGCTACGAAGGGCTTGAAAGCGACCTGGACGAGGAAGACGACTTCTACCGCGTGTCGACCCTGAGTCAGAACTACTTCTTCGGTTCGGACTATCACATGTACAATGACCTGAACGACAAGCTCTATTCGCTCAATTCATACTATTCTCTGCAGAACAAGGACCTGGGCGACTTCTCCATGCTGATGCAGAACACTCAGTATGAATCGAACATTCCGCTGGGGCAGGTCTCCGACCGGACTGTCCTGAACGACTTCTTCGGCGTCCGCTACATCTTCGCCAGAATCAACCAGCCGAATTCTGACAAGATTCCGGCCGGCTTCTCACTGGACCGGACAACGCAGCGAAACACCGACCCGAACGGTAATGCGAAGCTTGATTCGCAGACGCAGCGCTACAGGAACGACTGGGCCTTCCCGCTCGTCTACTGGCAGGACCGCGTTCTGACGCGAAGGGACACGGAGAACTTCAGCGTTTCCGAAAGGGAAAGGGCACTTGCGTCAGGCGTGTACGTCTCGGAGAAGAATGCGTCCGGACTGAAGCACGCCGATGTGTCCGGACAGGTTCTGGACGTGCCGTACACACTTGTTTCCAGCCGCGGGAACGTGGTTTCAGCTCTGGATTTTGAAAAGCGGGACAAGAACGAGACATACAGAATCGTCCTGCAGAATCCGGAGGAATATCAGAACTGCGAGCTGCACGTCGAGCTGGAGGACATCAGCTACACGCCGTACACGCTGAAGAAGCAGATTTCAATCGAACAGCGCGCGAGGGACAACGACCCGTCTCAGGGCATTCTCGCGCAGAACAGCGCCCTGAACACATACAGGTATCTGCGCTATCACGTTCTTCAGGGCTCGCCTGACATCAGCTACACCATAAAGGCCGACGGACCGTATGGAACGGAGAGAATTTCCCAGCCGGACCAGAGCGCCTTGTCGTTCTTCAAAATCGTCAGAAACGGCACGCTTAATCTCGGCTGCTTTTCCGACAAGCTGCCCGACTCGCTGACGCTCACCCCGACCAAGCTCGGTCATTACAGTTTCAGCCTGCGCGTAACGGCCACGCCGCTTGCCGGCGACTACCGGAGGCAGGTCAGAGGCATTCAGCGTCATGCCCTGCATAACCTCCGTTTTTCGCGCAACCACCTGTCCGGCACCATCAGGACGAAGAAGGCGGGCATTCTGGCAAGTTCCATTCCATATTCGAGGGGATGGAGCGCAACCGTCAACGGCCGCCCGGCGAAGGTCATCAGGACGAATCATGCCTTTGTCGGACTGAGGCTTGATGCCGGCAGCTCCGATGTCGTGTTCAAATACAGTGTTCCCGGCCTCAAGACGGGTCTTGCAGTCACGAAGGCCGCGCTTTCGTTCATTGCAGTCCTTGCCCTGTGCTGCCTGCTTCAACGCAGGATAAGGAACGGATAATATGATATTTTCGCAGGCATCCCTTCACTTACGGAGGGATGCTTTTTCATGCGGTGAACAGAAAAAGGCGGACGGATACTCCAAAAGGCTCCCCGTCGTATGGGCGGGGAGCCTTTTTGAATGCCGGATTACTTGTTGTTGTAAGCTTCAACCAGTGCATCCGCAAAGGCGTCGAGTTTCCTGACGTCTTCGTCGCTGTCCGGAGCCAGGTTGATCTTGACGTTTTCAGCGCCCTTGACGGCACCGGATGCGGCAAGCTTCTTGCCGAACTCGTCAACGGCAAGTCCGAAGTATTCGCCGTAGAACGTGTCGCCCGATCCGGCGACGCCGTAGATCTTGCCTGTCAGGTCAACGTCCTCCAGGTCATCGTAGAAGTCGAGACCTTCGTCAGGGAGTGCGCCTTCGTCATATGTGTACGGGCAGACGACGCAGATGTCGACATCTGCGAAGTCTTCCGGGTCGGCCTGTGAGATTTCCTCGACGGAAACCTCAACGCCCTTCTTCTCAAGTTCCTGGGCGACGATGTCAGCAACGTCCTCGTTGTTGCCGGTGATTGTTGCAAAAACAACCTTTGCTGTTGCCATTTGAAAACCTTCTTCCATTTGGATTGACAAGCCTATTATAACAAAAACGAGCGGTCTGTGGTATTCATTTGCAATTGACGGGCTTCAGTATTTTGCAAATTAATCGTTACGGCCGGCCCTGATGCGTTATAATGTAATAGTCAAGAAAATTTTTGGAGGCAGGAATAATGATTACGTTAAAATCACCGCGGGAAATCGAGGAAATGGCCAAGTCAGGCGCCATCCTGGCCGGCATGCACATCGGACTCCGCGATATCATCAAGCCCGGCATTTCCAGCTGGGAAATCGAGAAGTTTGCCCGCAAGTACTTCAAGGAACACGGCGCAATTGCGGAACAGATCGGCTTTGAAGGCTACAAGTACGCAACATGCGTCAGCATCAATGACGAAATCTGCCACGGCTTCCCGAGAAAGAATCTTATTCTGCGCGACGGTGACTTGATCAAGGTCGACACGGTTGTCAACTATCACGGCGCAATGAGCGATTCATGCTGGAGCTACGTCGTCGGCAAGTCGACGCCTGAAATCGACCGCCTGATGGAAGTGACGAAGAAGGCTCTGTATCTGGGCATCGAACAGGCTCAGGTCGGTAACCGCATCGGCGACATCGGCGCCGCCATCCAGCATTATACGGAAGAAGTGAACGGCTACGGTGACGTGCGCGAATTCATCGGCCACGGCATCGGACCTACGATGCACGAAAGCCCGAACGTTCCTCACTACGGCGAGGCCGGCAAGGGCGTCCGCCTGCGCGAGGGCATGACAATCACGATTGAACCCATGATCAACATGGGCGGCTGGGAAGCTGAAATGGACGATCCGAACGGCTGGACTGCAAGAACGGCCGACGGCAGCCTTTCATGCCAGTACGAGCACACGATTGCCATCACGAAGGACGGTCCGAAGATTCTGACATCCCAGGACCCGATTCTGGATGCTCCTTATTTGTATGAATTCTAGTAAGCATATTCCGTCTGAAATCTTAAGCAATTGCTTATTTTTCGTGCTTTTGTCTTGTAAAAAATGCAGATACTGGTATAATGTAGCCTAGGTGGTCGATTCGGGTGACTGGATTGACCTAAAAGTTTCGCAAAGGGGTTTACTATGAAGAACCAAAAGAAAGTAAGAAAAGCCGTCATTCCTGCAGCGGGTCTCGGCACGCGCTTCCTTCCGGCCACAAAGGCCCTGGCAAAGGAAATGCTTCCCATCATTGACAAGCCGACAATTCAGTACATCGTTGAAGAAGCAAAGAAGTCAGGCATTGAGGACATCCTCGTTGTCACAGGGAAGGGCAAGCGTCCCATCGAAGATCACTTCGACTCCGTTCCCGAACTGGAGCAGAACCTCAAGGAAAAGGGCAAGACGGAACTTCTCCGTCTCGTTCAGCAGACAACGGACATCAACCTCTACTTCATCCGCCAGTCCCATCCGCGCGGACTCGGGGATGCCGTCCTGATGGCCAAGGACTTCGTCGGTGACGAACCGTTCGTGGTCATGCTCGGCGACGACATCATGGAAGACAAGGTTCCGCTGACGAAGCAGCTGATGGACCGCTACGAGGAAACTCATGCCTCGACGCTGGCAGTCATGAAGGTGCCGCATGAGGAAGTTTCCAAGTACGGCGTCATCGATCCGACGTCGGAAACGCGTCCGGGTCTCTACGATGTCAAGCGTTTCGTGGAAAAGCCGCCTGTTGAGAAGGCTCCATCGGACCTTGCCATCATCGGCCGCTACCTGCTTACGCCGGAAATCTTCGACATGCTTGAAACACAGAAGCCCGGTGCCGGCAATGAAATCCAGCTGACTGACGCCATCGACCGCCTGAACAAGATTCAGCGCGTCTTTGCCCACGAATTCAAGGGCGAACGCTACGATGTCGGCTACAAGTTCGGCTACCTCAAGACTTCCATCGAATTCGGCCTGCGTCATCCGGAAGTCAAGGATGACCTTGCCAAGTACATCAAGGATCTCGCCAAGACACTCAAATAATGAACGTCATTCAGACCGGGGCATTCCGCTCCGGTCTTTTTTTGTGTTTGAGATATCCGGCTCTGCATTTGGCAGGGAAATTTTTTAAGTAAATCAATGCATAAATAACGATTTTATAGTATCATTGTACTTAAAGGAAATGGAAAACAAGGAGAGATAGGTTTGGCAGGGCATACAAGAAGTCATCATAAAGGAAAGAACATACTGAGAATCATCAGGGCCGCTGCAATCGTGCTCGTGATTGCGGTCATCGGCGTCATCGGCTTCAAGAGCGATTTCGTTCAGGGGCGTCTGGCATCTTCGTTCGGCAACAATGCCGCGATGCAGAAGAGCGAATATGACCGTCAGCGCGCAATTGCAAGGAAGAAGTACGGCGAATACAAGGAGCCGAAGGATGACGAGGACTCGTCATCAAGCTCCTCATCATCCGTCAGTTCTTCATCGTCATCTTCGTCCGTGAAGTCATCTTCCTCGTCGGCATCGTCCTTGAGGTCTTCTTCCAGCAGCGGGAAGGAAAAGGGCAGCTATACTACATATACGGTCAAGTCAGGTGACTATCTGTCCGTAATTGCAAGCAAGTATGGAACTACGGCCCAGGAGCTGATGGACCTCAATGACCTGACCAGCGGGGCAATCAACCCGGGACAGGTGCTCAAGGTTCCGGCCACGGGTTCCGGCAGTCAGGATTCAAGCAGCGCCGACAGCTCGAGTCAGAGTGATTCGAACGAATAGTCTGTGCATAATTTACGGAAGGAAGGTGAGTGCACTTGGTTGAATGCAGAAAGGGTGTGCGCACCTTTCTTTTGTCTGCCGTCTCCCGTTTCGGGCGCGTGAACGTTCTGAACGAGGCCATCATTATTTCCTACTATGCGCTTCTGGCCATCATCCCCCTGATGATTTTCATCGGCAACTTGCTGCCGCTGCTTCATCTGCAGGCTGACATCGTGCTTCCCTACATCAGGATGGCACTGCCACGTTCAATCTATCAGATGCTCGAGCCGTTCATCGTTCAGTATCTTGAAAACGGCTCCTCCAGCGGCGCAGCCTCCGTTTCGGGGATTATCTCCATCTGGGCTGCAAGCTGCGGATTCAATGCGATGAAACGCTCCCTCAATCTGGCATATGGCGTGGAGAACAGTCAGGGCATCTTTGCCAGAAGGGTGCTTTCATTCGTGTTCACGGCCTGTCTCGGCGTCGTGTTCGCCATGCTGTTCATCGTCTACAGTTTCGGTCAGATGGTTCTGGAGTACGTTGCACCGCTGTTCAAGATTCCCACCGTCTGGATTGACACGTTCGTTCAGATCAAGTGGCCGGCCACGATGGTCGGCATCTTCCTGATCATGCTGCTGCTCTATTCATTCATTCCGAATGTCAAGCTGCACATCCGCTTCGTCTGGCCCGGTGCGCTGTTTTCCACCGTATGCTGGATGATTCTGACCCAGGGCTTTTCGATTTACGTCAGGTACTTTGCCAGAACCGTCCTGAGCTACGGGACAATCGGTACGGTGATTGTGCTGCTCTTCTGGCTGACATTCACGTTCTGTGTGATCATGACGGGCGGCATCATCAATGCCACGCTTCAGGAGATGTATCTCGGCGAGATAAGGCCGAAGTACAACCCGATAGAAAGTCTTGGCAGGAAGGCAATCAGGAGGTTCAGGCCGGGTAAATGATCAATTCTGATTAAAGATGAAAGTCTTTGTCAAATGGTGTTGACGGCCTCGAAAACTTCACTTCAGAAATGGAGTGGAGTTTTTTTGTCCCCGTCGGTTTCTCCTGTGTTTTTTCAAATTGGTACAGCTAAGTATCAACACCGCCTGCGTTCGAGCAGGCCTGGTGCTCACGTGATGACCGCTCGGCTACACACCTTGATAATCGGGTTTCGCCTCGCATTCGCCCTGTCACAAGCAAGGACTCCCTGGACGAGCTGCACTCGCCTTCGGTCGCCCATATGCTTGTGCACGGGCTTATGACCGCTCGGTTACACACCTTGATTTTCAAGTTCGTCAAGAATCATGTCGCAGGCGGAGATGTCGAATCCCTTGCGGAAGAGGGCGGCCTTGACCTTGTTGCGGCGGGTTCTGGAATCGAGACGGCTGTTTTTCCGCCAGAGCTTTCTGGCCTGGAGCAGGAGCTTGTCGTGTTCTTCTGACTCGTCTTCGGTCAGGTCGAGCTCTTCTCTGACCCTTGAGGCGGTGTCCTGGGAAAAGCCCTTGCCGATCAGGGTTTGGGTGATTTTTCCCTCCAGCTGCCTGAAGGAAAGTCTGCGGTTTCTCGTCGCGGTCTTTTCTGCAAGCTTCAGGGCATTGTCCAACTGCATTTCGTCGGTGTATTCGGTCAGGGCATCCTCGATGTCGCAGCGGCTGACGCCTTTTTCCCTGAGCTTGTCCGCAATGATCCGCGGTCCCTTGTCGGATGTCTTCGCCATGGTTCTGACGTAGCTTCCGGCATATTCGCGGTCGTTGATCAGATTCATGCCGGCAAGACGTGAGATGACGGCGTCAATGACGTCGTCTTCCATTTCCTCTCTGGCCAGTCGGCTTCTTACTTCCCGTTCGGTTCGAAGCGAGTAGCTCAGGTAGTCGAGCGCAAGTCCGACGGCTTTTTCCAGGTCGTCTTCCCGGAAGATTTCCTCGAGGTCCTCTCCGGTCAGTTCCCGTCCCTTGTACAGACGCATTCGGACAAGGACGTTTTCTGCGACCGAGAAGGCGTATTTGCCGTCAAGGAAGATGTTGAAGCGGCCCGGACGTTTCTGCGCGGTGATTGAAGTTATTGTCTGTTTCATTAAAAATCCCCCTTGAAAGCATTGTAATGCGAAAGTACATTCGTGTCAAATGCCTGTCCGGTGTGTTATAATGGAATGACAGATCAACGAAAGGAAAAGCATGATGCAGCAGAAGAAAAGCACAGGTCAGGTCTTCCTGAAGAAGGGCCAGGTCATTCACGTTACAATCAAGCGCCTTGGAATCAACGGCGAGGGAATCGGATACTACAGAAGAAAGATTGTCTTCATTCCGGGGGCGCTTCCGGGAGAGTTCGTCAGGGCGAAGATTGTCGAGACCAGCCGGAGCTACGCGAAGGCACGGCTGATAAGCATAAAGGAGAAGTCGGACAGGCGCGTCGAGCCGGTCGACCATTATGACGTCGGCGGAATCGAGCTCGAGCACCTGGCGTATGACGCCCAGCTGGAGTTCAAGCGGGACGTGATTCTGCAGGCTCTTGAGAAATTCATGCCCGGATGCTGCAGGGAGATTGAACTGCGTCAGACGATTGGCATGGAGGACCCGTATCATTACCGCAACAAGGCGGCCTTCCAGGTCAGAAGGACGAAATCCGGGAAGCTGATTGCAGGACTGTACAAGCCGGAAAGCCACCAGCTCGTCGACCTGCCGACGTTCGAGACGCAGCGCGAACTGACGCTGAAGATCATCCGCAAGGTACTTGAACTGATGGAGAAGTGGAACATTTCCGCATATGACGAGCGGAGAAACAGCGGAACCGTCAGGACGATTGTCGTCAGGGAGGCTTTTGCCACCGGAGAGGCCCAGGTTGTCTTCGTCACGAACGAGCGGCGGATTCCGCATGTCTTCGAAGCGGTGAACGAACTTCGCACTGCATTTCCCCAGATTGTCTCGGTGATGCAGAATCTAAATCCGGGCAGGACGTCGCTGGTCTACGGCGATTCGACGACGCTTCTCTCCGGCCGCGACTACATCGTGGAGCGTCTCGGCGACGTGTCGTTCAAGCTTTCGGCGCGGGCCTTCTTCCAGATGAATCCGGTGCAGACGAGGAAGATGTATGACGAGGTGAGAAGGGCACTTGACCTGAAGCAGGACGACGTGCTGGTCGACGCATACTGCGGCGTAGGGACAATCGGTCTCTACTGCGGTCGGGGCTGCAGCAGGATTCTCGGGATGGACGTCATTGCCGAGGCAGTTTCGGACGCGCGGACAAATGCTGAAATGTCCGGGGTGGAGAACGCCGGGTATGAAGTCGGGGATGCCGGCGAGGTCTTTGCCGGCTGGGAGAGGCGCGGGCAGAAGTTCAATGCCCTGGTCGTCGACCCGCCGCGCATGGGGCTTGATGACGGAACAATCGCCGCAATCCTCCACAGCAGGCCGCGGAAGTTCGTCTATGTGTCATGCAATCCGTCGACGCTTGCGCGGGACCTTGCCCGGCTGACGAAGGTCTATGACGTCAGCTACATCCAGCCGATAGACATGTTCCCGCAGACCGCGCGCACGGAGGCCGTGGTCAGACTGATTCTGAAGAAGCCGTAAAAATTCTTGGGAATATTTCTGAATGTCTGATATAATTAAAATGGTATCGGTGTGTTTGCACCTGTGCTTATGACTTAGAAAGCGGGGATAACATGCGTCATTCGAACGGACCGAGAGAAGGCGAGTTTATTACCATCAAGAGTTATAAACACGACGGCAGCCTGCATCGAACGTGGCGTGACACGATGGTGCTCAAGACCAGCGAGAATGCCCTGATCGGATGCAACGACCACACGCTGGTCACTGAGTCGGACGGGCGGCGCTGGGTAACGCGCGAACCGGCGCTCATGTACTTTCACAAGCACTACTGGTTCAATATCGTGACCATGATTCGCGACAACGGCGTTTCCTACTACTGTAACCTGGCCTCGCCGGCCGTGTTGGACAGGGAGGCGCTGAAGTATATAGACTACGATCTTGACGTCAAGGTCTTTCCCAACGGCGAAAAGCGGCTGCTTGACGTCGACGAGTACGAGGATCACGGGAAGAAGTGGTCCTATTCGCCTCAGACGGACAGGATTCTGAAGCATAACGTACGTACTCTGGTTGACTGGATCAACAACCGCAAGGGACCGTTCTCCAAGGAGTATGTCGAAATCTGGTACAATCGTTACCTGGAACTGTCGCGCCGGCAGTAGCTGTCGGTTTATAATCTGCGGCCGGGAGATTCTCCCGGCCTTTTTGTCGTTGAAATGCAGTGTCCGCAGTCCTGACCTCTTTCTTTGCACAACGTGTTCCGCCGCGGTATAATTGTGCTTGAATACAAATTAAGGAGGTATAACCGTGTTTTCAGACAAGAACAAGTCAAGGCTCATGTTCTGGACCCTGGAGCTTCTGCTGGTTGCGCTGCTGATCTGGGCCTGCACGAAGATAGATTTTCTTTTTGCGCCGATCGGGACGTTCATATCGACGCTGTTTGCGCCGATCCTGATTGCGGGCTTTCTGTTCTACCTGCTCAATCCGCTGGTCAGGCTTCTGATGAAGGTCAGAATCGGCCGGCATCGCATCTCAAGGACTGGTGCGGTGGCCATCGTCTTCCTGCTGCTCATCGCGGTCATTGTGGCGGCCCTGTCGTTTCTGATTCCGAACATCCTGGCGCAGATCGAGCAGCTGATCGTCAACATGCCGGACTACATCAGGGACGTCCAGCGTCTCACTGAGACCATCGTGGAGCGCCGCAACCTTCCGGGGTGGGTCGTCGAGCTGACGAGAAACGTTGACGTCAATGAGTATGTCAAGGAGTTCGAGACTTCTATCTCCGGCTTTGTCAAGAGCTTCATGATGTCTATCACCTCAAGCATCGGATCGATCATCGGCATGATCACAAGCGTGACGGTGACGGTCGTTACCGTTCCGTTCATGCTCTTCTATATGCTGAAGGACGGGCACAAGCTCATTCCGGCCGTGACGAGCGTCTTTTCCGACCGTCAGGCGGGAAGAATCGGTGAGCTGCTGGAGAAGATGAGCGAGACGATTTCGAAGTACATTTCCGGTCAGGCCGTTGAATGCCTGTTCGTCGGGACGTTCACGGCCATCGGCTACGGCCTTGTCGGGGTTCCGTTCGCCCTGCTGATCGGCATCTTCGCCGGCATCACGAACATGATTCCCTACATCGGGCCCTACATCGGCCTGCTGCCGGCGCTCATCCTGGCGCTGACGAACTCGTTCAGGCAGACGGTTCTCGTCATCATCGTCTGCGTGGTCGTCCAGCAGATTGACGGCAATCTGATTTACCCGAACGTAATCGGCAAGTCGCTTGACATTCATCCGCTGACCATCATCATCATCCTGCTTGTTGCCGGCAACCTGGCCGGGCTTTTGGGGATGCTGCTCGCCGTTCCGCTCTATGCGGTCGTCAAGGTCATTGTCAGGTACGTCTGGGACATTGCAAGAATCAACCGTGGAGAAGATGGCGGGGACGCAAATTAATTTGTTCTTCCGGTGTTGCGTTTTCAACCGCGTCGGGCAAGGAGTTTGCCGGACATTGTGCATTTATGAGCATTTGCCTTTTTCGGCAAGATGTGGTACCTTGAAAGTGGTATGAAAACAAAAAACTGATAGTAAGGATGTAAGAAATGACAGATAAGATTGCTGTTTTAGGCGCTGGTTCATGGGGTAGCACTCTTGCTACCGTATTGGTTGAAAACGGCCACGATGTGAAGCTTTACACAAACATTCCGGCCCAGGCTCAGGAACTGAACGAAAAGCATACGAATGAGCACTACATGCCGGGGTTCAAGTATCCTGAAAAGCTCTACACAACGACGAATCTTGAAGAAGCCGTCGAGGGAGCAGACGCCGTTCTCTTTGTTGTTCCAACGAAGGTCATCCGTCTCGTTGCCGGCCAGCTCAAGGAAATTCTGGCAAGGACGAATGCCCGTCCGCTGATTATTCACGCAAGCAAGGGTCTTGAAATCGGGACCCACAAGCGCATTTCCGAAATCATCATGGAGGAGCTGACGGAACGCTATGCCAAGGGCATTGTCGTGCTGTCCGGTCCGAGTCATGCCGAGGAAGTTGCCAGGAAGGACATCACGCTCATCACGGCTGCCTCAAGGAACATCGAGGAAGCTGAGTATGTGCAGGACCTGTTCTCCAACAGCTATCTCCGCATCTACACTAATGATGACGTCGTCGGCGTCGAGACGGGCGCTGCCTTCAAGAACGTCATTGCCATCGGCGCCGGTGCCCTTCACGGTCTCGGCTACGGTGACGATGCCAAGGCTGCCCTGATGACGCGCGGACTGGCCGAAATCGCCCGCCTCGGCATGGCATTCGGTGCAAGCCCGCTGACGTTCATCGGCCTTTCCGGCGTCGGTGACCTCATCGTGACCTGCACGTCCGTTCACTCACGCAACTGGCGCTGCGGCAATGCCCTCGGTCAGGGCAAGCCGCTCGACGAAGTAATCAAGGACATGGGCATGGTCATCGAAGGCATCAACACCTGCGAAGCCGCCTACCAGCTGGCACAGCAGGAACACATTGACATGCCGATTACGACGGCCATCTACAACGTCCTTTTCAAGGGCGCCGACATCAAGGAGGAAATCGCCGACCTGATGGGACGCGACAGCCGCTCCGAAATCATCGGCCATTCACAGACAGTCAAGCACAAGTAATGCTGCCGCACTGCAGCGAAAAGCCCTGCCGGGAACCCGGCGGGGCTTCTTTGCATTTGTGGTTTCAGCACTGCATTTGTCGGGAAATGCAGTGCCATCAATGTCTTCTGTGCCTTAACAGCAGGTTCTTTGTGAAACGCTGCGTCGTGTTGAAGATGAACCACTTCGAGAAGAAGTAGTTCAGAATGCCGACGAGGCACTGGTCAATGATCTTCAGAAGGTCGGAGTTGATGGGAAACATCCTGATTCCGGCAACCATGATGAAGTTGTCCAGGAAGAAGGAGAGGAGCCTGACGTTGCAGAACGAAAGGAATTCGCGGATGACCTTTCTGACGGAATCATACTCGGAGTGGAACACGAGCCGCTTGTTGGTGAAGAACGTGACGAGCATTCCGAATATGTAGGAAATGACGTTGGCGACAAGGTAGTTGACGCCGGCGTTCTGGTAGAGAATGTGGAAGACAATCAGATTCACTCCGCTTGCCATCGTTCCGAAGAACGTGTAGGAGATGAAGCTGCGATGCTTCCTGATGAACTTTTTCATTGATCTGCTCCTTAAAGTTAACTAGACAATTATAGCGGGTATGAATGGAAAGTGCAAGCTTGTCTTCAGAAAGTTGCACCGGAGCAGAGGATAGGTTAGTATTGAGAGTAGACTAGAAAATCGGGTGACAATGGAATGAAGAAACTTGAAATCAAATACATAGCAAAGAGCGTGCCGCTGAAGGCGGACAAGAAGGCCAGGTCCGCCCTTCTTTCAGCTGAGGGAAGGGACTTCTGGCTTCTCAGAGGAATCACGTTTGACGCAGCGCAGGGAGAGGCGGTCGGCGTCATCGGCGAGAACGGCTCCGGCAAGACGGAGCTTCTGAAGATCATCGCCGGACTTGACGGGCAGTCGACAGGCTTCATCACAACTGATGCGAGAATCAGCTATGCCGGCCCCGACAGCCTGGACCTGAGCCTGACCGGACTCGAGAACATCAGGAACGCCATCGATGCCTCCGGTGTCGACAAGTTCAAGGGTGACCATCTGACGAACGGCATCATCGACTTCACGGAGGCGGGACAGCTGCTGTACCGTCCGGTGAGGGAATTCTCAGCAGGGATGCGCGCAAGGCTTGCGCTCGGGCTTGCGCTGTTCATCATGCCGGAGCTGGTCGTGATAGATGACGTCCTGTCCATGCTTGACCAGACGTTCTTCGAGAAGACGGTCGGTCGGATTCAGACTCTGAAGGACACCGGCGTGACGTTTGTCATCTCGGACATCAGAAATCTTGTGATCGAAAGTCTCTGCGAACGCTGCGCATGGCTGTCATTCGGTGAGCTGCAGGACTTCGGACCGACGAAGGACATCATGCGCCAGTACGACTATTCTCTTGAATGGTACCGCGCGCTGACACTGCCGGAAAAGAACGACTACCTGGCCAACAAGCAGCGCGAACAGATGATGTTTGACGTCAGGGTTCTCTATGACGAATTCAAGAGCGAGCAGTTCAAGCACGGCTACACCAGAAAGGACGAACCGAAGATGCGCCGCGCGTTCTACGTCGAGCACGGCGCCGATCCCGTGTCCGAGGCGGGTCAGAAGCTCAACGGAGGCGGAAGGAAGAAGAAGCGGACGGGTGTCATCTGTGCCGTCGCCGCATTGCTGGTCCTTGTCTGCCTCGGCGGCGGACTTCTTGTCCACCGGCACATGACGGATTCTTCCGCGGAAAATGCAGTGGCGTCCTCCAAAGCCGCATCAGGCAGTCACGGGAAGGCTGAAAGGACCGCAAGTCAGGCGAAGAGCAGGGCCGAATCAGCCAGGTCTGAGTCTGAGAGCAGGGCAAAGGCCGACTCCGAGAGCAGGGCGAAGGCCGAGTCTGAGAGCAAGGCAAAGGCCGACTCCGAAAGCAGGGCGAAGGCTGAATCCGAGAGCAGGGCAGCTGAGGAGACGCAGACGGTCACAGTCGGTGACGGCGAGACGATCGGCGAGCTTGCCGACAAGTACGCAACCACGGTTCAGCACATTCAGGAGCTGAACAACATGGGTGACAGCGTTGACCTTGTTGCGGGCGCGACGATCAAGGTGCCTAAATAGTCTAATGATGGAAAAATGCACTGGACAGGTGTATAATTTTAAATTAATCAAGATATAAAATGGAGTGATGAAAATGGGTGATCCCGGACAGCCCCTTTTATGGGTGTTGGTTGGATTGATAATTGTTCTTGTATGTCTGACGTCGGTTGCTTCGGGGTGCGTCAATGCGGTTGAGCATCCCGTTGCCGGCGGAGAAGATGACGGAGGCGAAGGCGACGGAGGAAACGTCTTGCAGAAGATATCCGAAAGAAGGCCGCAGTTCCAGGCGGCGCTGCGTCTGAACAGCGTCTTTTTGATTCTGCTGCTTTCCGGCTGCGTGGCGGAGCTCTTCGGTCATGTCATCGGCTTCGGGGGTCTGCATGAGTTTGCCGGCATAGTCTTCACGCTGCTGTGTGCCGTGGTTCTGTATGCGTTCTTCATGGCCATTCCACAGCGTCTGACAGCGGCGCATCCCGAGCGGACCGCAAGAAGTCTCTACTACTTCATCTACGCCGTCTACATCCTCTTCTGGCCGACGGTGACGGCAGTTGATGCCGTGAGCCGCCGCTTTGTCGTCAGACGTGAGGTGACGGATGAGGAGGACGATCCTACGGCGTCATGGCAGGACATCCTTGACATGATTGAGGAGGGAAGAAACAACGGCGAGCTCGACACGAACGAGTACGAGATGATTGACGGCGTTATTTCCATGCATGACAAGATGGCGCGTGAAATCATGGTGCCGAGGACCGATGCTTTCATGATCGACATCACGAATGACAACGACCGCAACATCGACAGCATCCTGGGGATGGACTATTCCCGTGTCCCTGTCTATCACGAGGACAAGGACAACGTCGTCGGCGTGGTGCACATCAAGAACCTCGTCAAGCTGGCCAGAAGGTACGGTTTTGACCACATCACGATCAGACAGGTGATGCGCCCGGCCTTCTTCGTGCCCGAGACGATGACGCTCGATGAACTGCTGTTTCAGATGCAGAAGACGAGAAACCAGCTGGCAGTGCTGCTTGACGAGTACGGCGGCGTTGTCGGTCTGGTCACCCTGGAGGACTTGCTCGAGGAGATTGTCGGTGAGATTGATGATGAATCGGATGAGCCCGACCAGCTGTACCGCCAGATTTCATCGAATGAGTTCATGGTTCAGGGCAGGATTCCGATTGACGATTTCAATGACGAGTTCGGAACAGACATTCAGATCAATGACATCGACACCATTGCCGGCTTCATCATAGCCAGGCTGGGCCGGATTCCGGATAATGACGAGGAGGTTTCCGTCAGCGTCGAGTCTCCCGAGGGGGATGTCGTCCTGACAACGGCGGAAATCATCGATGATGCCCGCATCACGAAGGTCAGGGTAACGCTTCCTGATGCCCTGGCTTCGCTCCACCGCAAGAAGGAAGCTGTCAAGAAACGGACTGAACAGAAGCTCAGTTAGTTCAGGAGGGCGGCTTGCACGCGTTGCAAGTTGCCTTTTTTTATATTATCATGGAAGACGGATTGATTTGTCATTGAAGAGGTAGGGTCCAATGTAGAGAATACTTATATGAAATGCAGAAAAATGAAAAAGACAAGTGATTTGAGAGGTAGACATGGATCAGAAACAGTTAGAACAGGCCGTCGACAAGCGACGGACATTTGCTATTATTTCACACCCCGATGCCGGTAAGACGACGATTACGGAACAGCTGCTGCTCTTTGGCGGCGTCGTTCGTTCAGCCGGAACGGTCAAGGCCAAGAAGACGGGCAACTTTGCCAAGTCCGACTGGATGGAAATCGAAAAGAAGCGTGGCATTTCCGTCACGAGTTCCGTCATGCAGTTCGACTATGACGAAAAGCGCGTCGTCATTCTGGACACGCCGGGACACGAGGACTTCTCGGAAGACACGTACCGTACGCTGATGGCCGTTGACTCGGCCGTCATGGTCATTGACTCCGCCAAGGGTATCGAACCGCAGACCAAGAAGCTCTTCCAGATCTGCAAGATGCGCGGAATTCCGATCTTCACGTTCATCAACAAGCTTGACCGTGACGGTCGCGAGCCGCTTGACCTGACGGCGGAACTTGAAGAAGTCCTCGGCATCGAGGCCTACGCCATGAACTGGCCGATCGGGATGGGCAAGGGATTCAAGGGCATCTATGACATCTTCAACAACCGCATCGAGCTGTACCGCAGTGAGGCGGAAGGGGAATCGTTCCTTGAACTCGACGAGAACGGTGAAATCAAGGGCGACCACCCGCTCAAGCAGGAAAGCATCTATCGTCAGGTGCTTGAGGAAATCGACCTCGTCAAGGGAGCGGGCAGTGAATTTGACGAGGATAAGATTGCAAGGGGAGAACTGACACCTGTCTTCTTCGGCTCGGCTCTGACGAACTTCGGCGTCAGGACGTTCCTTGACGCCTATCTCAAGTTTGCGCCGGCTCCGGCAGAACACAGGACCGAGGACGGCGGAACCGTCGAACCGAAGGACAAGGAGTTCTCCGGCTTCATCTTTAAGATTCAGGCCAACATGAACCCCAATCACCGTGACCGCATCGCCTTCGTCAGAATCTGCTCTGGTGAGTTCGACAGGGGGATGGACGTCACGCTCGAACGCACGGGCAAGAAGATCCGCCTGTCCAACTCGACGCAGTTCATGGCGGATTCGCGCGAAATCGTTGAAACGGCCGTTGCCGGTGACATCATCGGTCTCTATGACACGGGCAACTTCCAGATTGGCGACACCATCTACTCCGGAAAGAAGACCGTCAGGTTCGAGAAACTGCCTCAGTTCACGCCGGAACTCTTCGTTCACGTCCGTGCCAAGAACGTCATGAAGCAGAAGTCATTCCACAAGGGCATCGAGCAGCTTGTCCAGGAAGGCGCCGTTCAGCTCTATCAGAGCTACAGCACCGGTGACTACATCCTGGGCGCCGTCGGTCAGCTTCAGTTTGAAGTCTTCCAGTTCCGCATGGCCAATGAATATAATTCTGAAGTCGTCATGGAGCCGATGGGCAGGAAGATTGCCCGCTGGATTGCTCCGGAACAGCTTGACGAGAAGATGTCAAGTTCCCGCAACCTTCTCGTCAAGGACCGCCAGGGAAATCCGCTGTTCCTGTTTGAAAACGAGTTCTCCGAGCGCTGGTTCAAGGACAAGTATCCTGACGTCGAACTGACGGCAAAGCTCTGATTGAAATTAACGACAAAAGGCATGGGCCCCTCGGGGCTCATGCCTTCTTGCATCTGATTACATTTTCGGATTCTTGCCAACGGTCGTCAGACAGAAGCTTAGCTTACGGCTCGTGACCGCTGCTTCTCACACCTTGTCCTATAGCATCTTCAAATACTCAAACATCGTCCAGCCGGTGTCTTCGACCTTGAACCAGGTGATGCCGTTTTCGCGGTAGCGGGAGGTGAGGGTGACCTTTCTTCCGTTGGGAACGGTGGCCGTCCTGACGCCGAAGGGGCGGTCGTAGAGGGCGAGTTGTCCGCCCGGGATGAAGTCGATTACGGCCTTGACGTCAAGCTTGATGTCCGGGGAGAAGTCTGTCTCAATGCCGAGCGGCTTCTTCGGTCTGACATTGCTGTACTCCATCATGCCGGCGTCAAAGCGTGCCCAGATGTTTCCGCCCAGACAGTGCCACTTCTCACCCGAAGTGAGCAGGATGGTCTCGAATATCTGCCAGACGGTGTCCTTGGCGATGATGACGCGGGTCTTTCTGCCTCCTGGCGCATCGAGACAGCAGTAGAAGTCGCGGAAGTGCAGGAAGCCGGTTTCGTAGCTGACATCTGCGTATTCGTCGCGACGGTAGTAGTAGGTTACTACCTGCTGCCGCTTTCTGAAGACGCCGGTGACCGGGCCGTTGGCGTGCCTGACGGAATAGCCGCGGACCGCTGGCGAGCTCAGCGAGTAGTTCTCGTTCAGCCCGCCTGTGATGAAGACGGGTTTTTGCAGGAAGTGCCGGTCATCCATGTCCTGACAGAAGATCCAGATGAGACCGGCGTTCTTTCTGCGGTATGTCAGCGTGATGGCGCCGTATTCCATGGAGAAGACGGACGTGAAGCCCGTGATCTTGATCAGGTCGAAGTCCGCAAAGTCCCTGAACTGTAACTTCAGGGCTTCGCCGCGGACACCGGAGATGATTTCTGGCGAGCAAAGAGCCTTGTGGTCCTCATCCTGGTAGATGACGATGATGGTTGAGTCAGGACGGGCGGAAGTCTCCGGCTCCTCATGCGAAACGACCGGTCTCTTCGGTTCGGGCACTGTATTTTCCAGTGGAGTCTGCCCAATCCGCGACACGTCGGGTGCCTCGTGCCTTCTTGCAAAGCGCGAGCGCCTGACGCTGCGATTGAATATTTTCTTGAAATATGTTCCAAGAGACATCTGCTCCCCACCTTCCAGCAACGCATTTACCTCAATTATAGCAATCTATGTGAAACAATGCCATAAAAAAGACGGGATACCCCGTCTTTCGTTCGTAATCACCTGTGATTCTTCAGACTGATTTCCGTAAGGTTCCTGCGTGCCGTAACCAGGGCCTGATGAGCCTTCTCGCCCAGAAGATTGCTCTTGACGAACTCGATTTCCTTTTCGGTGATTGGTCTGAGCTTGTTCGAGATGATAATCTGGGCGTCGCCGTTCTTCTTCTTGTAGACAACCTTTGAGTTTCCCAGTGTGAAGACCTTGATGAAGTGAACAGGCGTGTCCATCAGTTCCCGCTTGATCTTCCTGGCATAGCTGTTTGTTACGTCGATTAATTGCATGGCGTGTTCCTCCTTCCGGCTTCTTATGCCTCCGTTATCTCTAACACTTATTATACTGTATTTTCGTCGGATAAAAAACAAAAAAGCCTTCGGAACGTTAAAAAAATTCCGAAAGCCTTCGAAAAATGCAGAGCTTTAGAAGTTACTTTGGTTTCACCGTGTCTTCCGTCACGACAATGTTTCCGTTTTCGACCTTTGCTGCGAATTTTCTGACAGCAGGGTGGTCGAGGCAGTAGTCCGTCACCTTGTCTTCAATCTGTTCCTGAATCGTCCGGCGCAGAGGTCTTGCGCCCATCTTTCTGTCATATCCAAGTTCGACGAGCTTCTCGCAGACGGGGTGAGTCACGGTCAGGGACATCTGCTTTTCAGCCAACATGCCGTTGACGTCGGAAAGCATCAGGTTGACGATTTTTTCAAGGTCCTCCCTGGACAGGGCGTTGAACTCGATGATGTCGTCAAAGCGGTTCAGAAATTCCGGCTTGAAGTAGCGGCCGAGCTTGTCCATGACGGAATTCGTCGTTCCGTTTGCCTCAGCTCCGAATCCGACGCTGGCCACTGAGTCGCCGCTGCCGGCATTGCTTGTCATGATGATGATCGTGTCCTTGAAGCTTACGGTCTGTCCCTTGGAGTCGGTCAGACGTCCGTCGTCGAGAATCTGAAGGAACATGTGCATGACGTCAGGGTGAGCCTTTTCAATCTCATCCAGGAGAATGAGGCTGTACGGATGGCGGCGTACCTGTTCCGTCAGCTGACCTGCTTCCTCGTAGCCGACGTATCCGGGAGGAGACCCGATGAGCTTGGAGACTGAGAACTTCTCCATGTATTCGCTCATGTCAAAGCGAATCATGGAGTCGCTTGAGCCGAACAGCTCTCTTGCAAGCTGCTTTGCTGTCTCCGTCTTTCCGACGCCGGTCGGTCCGACGAACAGGAAGCTGCCGATCGGGCGGTTGTTCTTGTTGAAGCCGACGCGGTTTCTCCTGATTGCACGTGCGACCTTCGTCACGGCCTCATCCTGTCCGATGACGTGCTTTCTGAGCGAGTCAGCCAGATTCCTCAGCTGGTTCTGTTCCTTTTCCTTGAGCTCTCCGACCGGAATCTGCGTCATCTCCTCGACAATGGCCTCCATGTCGCCTTCCGAGACAATCGGGGCGTTTTCATCAGCGACGGAGTTCTGTCTGATCTGATTGAACTTGTTGATCTGGTCCCTGTAGTAGGCGGCCTTTTCGTAGTCCTCCTCCTTTAAGGCAGACTGCTTCTCCTCTTCTGCATGCTTGATCTTGTCATCCAGCACCTCGGGGTCGACGGCATGAATGGTGAGATTCTTGCGCGATCCGGCCTCGTCCAGAAGGTCAATGGCCTTGTCGGGCAGGAAACGGTCCTGGATGTAGCGGGCCGAGAGGGTGACGGCCGCATTGACGGCTTCGTCCGTGTATTTCACGTGATGATAGGCCTCGTACTTCGGCTTGATTCCCTTGAGAATCTCGATGGTTTCCTCCGGTGTCGGCTCGTCGACGCGGACGGGCTGGAGACGTCTTGCCAGGGCGGCATCCTTTTCGATTGCCCGGTACTCATTGAGCGTTGTTGCTCCGACCAGCTGGAGTTCGCCGCGGGCAAGGGCGGGCTTCAGGACGTTTCCCGCGTCCATGCGGCCCTCGTTGTCACCTGCTCCGACGATTTCATGAATCTCGTCGATGAAGAGAATCGTCTTCTTGTCGCGCTTGAGCTCGTTCATGAGCTGCTGCATGCGTTCCTCGAACTGACCGCGGTATCCTGTGCCCTGAACGAGAGACACGACGTCAAGTCTGATGACGCGCTTGTCCAGCAGCTTCTGCGGCACGTCGCCGTCGACAATCTTCTGTGCCAGGCCTTCGACGACGGCGGTCTTGCCGACGCCGGCCTCGCCGGTCAGAACGGGGTTGTTCTTCGTGCGGCGGTTGAGTATCTCGATTATCCGGGCGATTTCCCGGTCACGTCCGATGACGGGATCAATTCGTCCCTTCCGTGCCTCTTCAGTCAGGTCAATACCATACTTGCCGAGAACGGTGTCTCCTCCGGCGCCGTTTCCACCGGCGGCTTTCGGTTGCTGTCCGTTGCCCTGAGGCTGTCCCTGCCCCTGCCCCTGCTGCGGGCCTCCGGACATTGCCTTGAAGAGATTATCAAGTGAACCGAAGCCGAACGGATTCTGCGTCGGCTGTCCCGCCTGCTCGCGGAATGCGCTGTAGCATTCCGAACACAGGTCGATTGACGTCTGACGTCCGTTGATGCTTGTCGTCAGGTGGATTGTTGCCGGGTTCTTATGACAGTTTTGACATAGCAAATTCTTCACGACCTTTCGTCAGGTCAAGGTCTTTTGACCAATTTTGACCTTTTATGACTCTAATTATACTATGATGCACTCAAAGCGCAAGTAAAATGACTCGGATGTGTTATAATGTGTTGAAGTTGTTTTTGAACGGAGGAAAATTGCATGGCAAGAGACTATGAGAAGCTTTTGAGCGACCTGCACGACGGCAGGATTGAAACGTTCGAGGTGTCAAGGGAGGAGTTCATGGACTTCCAGAAGGTGTTCATGGAGTCCAACTTCAGGAAGAAGGTCATAGGCGAGGCAAGGCGCGGAGGAGGCGCAGTCTACCACTATGACCGTGGCGATGCCGTCTGAATGGGTCGATCCGGTCTGGTACCAACAAAAACTTGTCTAACTGAAGAAAACATGATATGATAAGGCGTATAGGGGCAGTATGCTGTTGATGACATTTATGAAAACGGTATTATGGTGAATTGCCGACTGTTTTCATTTTGTTTTCATGAGGTATTCCGCCTGCAAATTTTTAAATTCTTACACTCAAAGGAGCATGATCCACAATGGAAAAGAAAGATTTTCACGTAATCGCAGAAACAGGTATTCACGCACGTCCGGCTACACTTCTTGTGCAGGCTGCAAGCAAGTTCAACTCTGACATCACACTTGAATACCAGGGCAAGTCAGTGAACCTGAAGTCCATCATGGGTGTTATGTCACTTGGCGTCGGCCAGAACGCAGACATCACGATCACTGCTGAAGGCGGCGACGAAGCAGACGCAATTGCTGCCATTGCCGATACAATGACAAAGGAAGGACTTGCTGAATAATGACGAAAATGTTAAAAGGGATTGCAGCCAGTGATGGTATCGCTGCTGCTAAGGCTTACATGCTTGTACAACCCGATTTATCATTTTCCGAAACAAGCATTGACGATCCTGAAGCTGAAATCAAACGCCTGAATGATGCCGTTGAAGCATCAAAGAGTGAACTTGAACTCATCAAGCAGAAGGCAACTGAGAATCTCGGTGAGGAAGAAGCACAGGTCTTCGAAGCTCATCTGACGATTCTCGCCGATCCGGAACTTTTCGGACAGATTGATGAAAAGATCAAGAATGACAAAGTTAATGCCGAATCAGCTTTGAAGAGCGTGACTGACATGTTCATCGGCATGTTCGAAGCAATGACCGACAATGCTTACATGCAGGAACGCGCAGGTGACATCCGCGACGTCACAAAGCGCGTCATGAGTCATTTACTTGGCGTTACGCTGCCGAATCCTGCGCTTGTCCAGGAAGAAGTTGTCATCGTTGCGCACGATCTGACACCTTCAGACACGGCTCAGCTTGACCGCAAGTACGTCAAGGGATTCATCACTGACATCGGCGGCCGCACATCCCATTCGGCCATCATGTCACGCACGCTTGAAATCCCTGCCGTTGTCGGTTCCGGCTCTGCCACGACTGACATCACTGAAGGTGACGTGGTCATCATTGACGGCATCAACGGCGATGCCCTGGTGAACCCGACGGATGCAGAACTTGCAGAATACAAGCAGAAGGCCGCCGACTTCGCCGCACAGAAGGAAGAATGGGCACGCCTCAAGAACGCCAAGTCAGTTTCCGCTGACGGCAAGGAAGTCCTTCTCGGTGCAAACATCGGTACTCCTGATGACGTTGCCGGCGCAAACGACAACGGCGCCGAAGCCGTTGGTCTGTTCCGCTCCGAATTCCTCTACATGAATTCAAGTGAGCTTCCTACAGAAGACGAACAGTACGAAGCCTACAAGTCAGCTCTTGAAGGCATGAACGGCAAGCAGGTCGTTGTCCGTACGATGGACATCGGCGGTGACAAGGAACTTCCTTATCTTCCGCTTCCTGAGGAACAGAATCCGTTCCTCGGCTATCGTGCCATCCGTATCTGCCTTAACCGTCAGGACATCTTCCGTACACAGCTTCGTGCATTGCTCCGTGCCTCCAGTTACGGTCGTCTGGCCATCATGTTCCCGATGATTGCAACTGTTCAGGAATTCAAGGATGCAAAGGCCATCTTCGAGGAAGAAAAGGCCAAGCTCGTTGCTGACGGCGTCAAGGTTGCCGATGACATCCAGGTCGGCATGATGATGGAAATTCCTGCCGCTGCGATGATTGCAGACAAGCTTGCCAAGTATGCTGACTTCTTCAGCATCGGCACGAACGACCTCATTCAGTACTCAATGGCTGCCGATCGTGGCAATGAACGCGTTTCATACCTCTATCAGCCATACAACCCGTCAATTCTGCGCCTTATCAAGAACATCATCGAATCTTCTCATAAGGAAGGCAAGTGGACAGGCATGTGCGGTGAAATGGCCGGCGATCAGATTGCCGTTCCATTGCTGCTCGGCCTTGGCCTTGACGAGTTCTCAATGAGTGCAACATCAATTCTCAAGACACGAAGCCTCATCAAGAAGCTTGATTCCAACAAGATGAAGGAACTTGCTGACAAGGCTGTTTCTGATTGCGAGACTGTTGATGAGGTCGTTGCTCTGGTTAACGAATACACCAAGTAAGATGATTTCCAGGAGACCGGTTTTCAGCCGGTCTCTTTTTTTGTCCTTTCGCAGTCGGATGGAAGCTTTCAAGGTGTCTGTGTGCAGTCAGGCAGATTCGCGAAATCGATTGCTTTCTTAAGATTTTATACCGATTCCTTCCTTCATCCGGTCGGACGATTGCAATTGATGCTTCAAAACCATATAATAAAACATGACTAACCGAGAGTAGCAAGGGAGGAATTTGCGTGAATATCGGTTTATTTACGGATACCTTTTATCCGCAGGTCAGCGGTGTCGGAACGTCAATCGCAACGCTGCGGAACCAGCTCGAACGTATGGGACATAATGTCTATATCTTCACGACAACCGATCCTAAAATTGACAGAAAAGTATATGAAAGAAACGTCTTCCGCTTTGCCAGCATTCCGTTCATTTCGTTTACGGACAGGAGAATTGCGGTCCGCGGGCTCTTTCAGGCATATCAGGTGGCCAGGGAACTCAATCTGGACGTCATTCACACACAGACGGAATTTTCGATGGGGTTGATCGGCAAGTTCGTTGCCAGGAACCTGAAGATTCCGTGTCTGCACACATACCACACCATGTACGAGGACTACCTGCACTATGTGGCCAAGGGACGGCTTTTGAAGCCGTCCCATGTCAAGGTCATGACACGGTCATTCTGCTCGGGGATGACGGGTGTCGTTGCTCCGAGCCGCCGCGTTCTTGATACGCTGCGCGGATACGGCGTGACTGAGCCCATTGGCATCATTCCGACCGGCGTCGACCTGACGCGCTTTGAAAGAGGCAACCGGACGGCCGTGCGTGCGGAGTACTGCATTTCGCCGGAAACGCCGCTGATTATGACTCTCAGCCGTCTGGCGTTTGAAAAGGACATTGACCGGCTGATAGATGACTTTCCGGCCATCAGGGCACAGGTGCCGGGTGCAAAGCTGATGATTGTCGGTGAGGGGCCGGCGCGGCAGAGCCTTGAGAAGCAGGCGGCGGACATGGGGCTGGGAGATGATGTCATCTTCACCGGCGAGATTGAAAATGACCGGGTCACCGACTACTACCATGCCGCCGACCTGTTCATTTCCACTTCGGTTTCGGAGTCACAGGGACTTACGTACATCGAGGCCGTTGCATCCGGACTCAAGGTCGTCACGACGCACAGTCCGTACACTGATGACCTGTTTGACAATCCGGACATCGGCATGGTCTTCGGGAGCCAGGAGGAATGCGTCTCCGAGGCTGTTGAGTATCTGAAGCATCCCGAAAGATACGCCGATGACACTCCGCGTCTGAACAAGCTCAATGAGATATCCGCCGACCTGTTCGGCAGGCGAATCACCGAATACTACAATGAATGTCTTGAAGCCTACTCGGCAGGCAAGATCAAGGCGCAGGCAAGATAAGGGGTGCACTATGCTTGACATACACATGTTTTCATCGGCGACGAAGGTCAAGGGCCAGGGAGTCGGCAGTGCGTATACCGAACTTGTCCGGCTGCTTGAGGAACGCTGCTCCGATGAAATGATGATTTCAGTCAACAGATACGGCAGGGCCGACATCAGCCACTATCACACGGTGGACCCGTTGTTCTGGCTTTCGACGATGAGACCGGGGCACGGGAGAAGAATAGGGTACGTCCACTTTCTGCCGGAGACCCTTGAGGGAAGCCTGAAGATTCCGCAACCCTTCCGCGGCATCTTCTACCGCTATGTGATTGCGTTCTACAGGAAGATGGATGCGCTTGTCGTCGTGAACCCGAGCTTCATTCCGAAGCTTTGCGCATACGGCATTCCGGAGGAGAGAATAACGTACATCCCGAATTTTGTATCGGCGGCTGAATTTCACGAAATGACGCCTGACGAAAAGAGGGCAATCCGCCTGGAGGAGCATTTCTCAGCAGATGACTTCGTTGTAATCGGCGTCGGTCAGCTGCAGGAGAGGAAGGGTGTCTTCGACTTCATCAGGCTGGCCGGGCGGCATCCGGAAATGAAGTTCGTCTGGGTCGGCGGCTTTTCGTTCGGACGGATGACCGACGGCTATGAGGAACTGAAGAAGGTTGTCGACAATCCGCCGGCCAATCTCTTCTTTCCGGGAATCGTCGATAGAAATCAGATGAACAGGTACTACAACATGGCCGACCTCTTCCTTCTTCCTTCATTCAACGAGCTGTTTCCGATGAGCGTTCTTGAGGCATGCAGTGCGGGGACGCCGGTGATGCTGCGGGACCTGCCGCTGTATCACTCCATTCTTTCGGGCAGATATGAGCCGTGCCGGAATCTGGAAGAGATGGATGAGAGAATCGGACTTCTTGCCTCGTCTCCTGAGCGCATGCGGGAGCTGAAAGAGCAGGCGAAGGCGGTTTCGCAGGAATATTCGGAGGAAAGGCTGGCCGGAATCTGGAAGGACTATTACAGAAGACAGGCCGGGATGTGCCGGAAATGACGAGAAGGAACAAGGTAATGACGGCGGTCATGCTTGTGGTCGGCGTCCTGATATGCTGGTACTCGCTGCGCGGTGTCTCATACCGCGAGCTTGCCGGAGACATCCGGACTTTGAAATGGTCCTGGGTGGCCGTTTCCGTGCTGTCAATGGGACTTTCGGTCGTCTTCGAGGCACTGGTCGTCAAGGTGCTGGTTCAGCGGCACCTTCCTCGCTATCCCATGAAGGATGCGGTAAGGGTTCCTCTGGTCGAGCTTCTCTTCAACGGCATCACGCCGTTTTCGACCGGCGGACAGCCGGCGCAGCTCTTTGCCCTGCTTCAGTCCGGTGTTGACGGCGGCAGGGCGACGTCCATGCTTCTGATGAAGTTCGTCGTCTACCAGACGATGATTGTCGTCAACTTCGTGTTCTGTCTGCTGACGGGATTTCATTACATTGCAGGCAGGCTGCATGTGCTTTCGGCGCTGATGGTGTTCGGATTCCTGATTCACTTTGCGGTGATATTCGGACTGCTCATGGTCATGTACTGCTACGGCTTCACGAAGAGGGCCGTGAACCTCCTGCTCAGGTCGCTGAGGTTCTTCATGAGAGATGAAAGGTTCGAGAACCTGAGAAGAACGGCGGATGAGAAGATTGACGCATTTTATGCCGAAAGCCTGAAGCTTCGCGCAGACCGCCGGCTTCTTGCGGAGATTTCCGTGCTTACGCTTGTCCAGCTTTTCTTCTACTACCTGATACCGTATTTCATTCTGCTTGCACTTGGTGTCTCACATGTCAATGCGCTGACCGTCATGACGATGCATGTGCTGATTGTCATGATCATTTCACTGTTCCCGGTTCCCGGCGGTGCAGGCGGAGCCGAGCTGAGCTTTTCCGTGGTCTTCTCGTCCTTTGTGGGCAGCCACGGCAAGCTTGTTCTGGCGATGCTACTGTGGCGGTTCGTCACGTACTATCTGGTGATTTTCGCCGGCATATCGGCATTGTCGGTCAGGCCGGAGAAAATTGAGGACGGAAACTGAATGCGGCCCTGAAGCTTTCTGCTTCGGGGTCTTTCCATTAGCAAGCGGCCAGCGTTCGCAAAGTTTTTCATAAAACTTCCGATAATGCGTGTATGTTAGGCCTAAATTTGCTAAAATAATAATCGGTAAGCCAAACACAAAATGGCTGATAATTTGAAAACGAGGAGAGTCTACTATGGAAAATTCACAACTTGTAGCAATCATCAAGCGCCTTGACGCAATGTCGAATACAGAAGGGGAAGTGTCTTCACGCCGCTTTGAAAAGGACGGAGAGGAACGCGGCTTCGTGACGTTCGATCCTTCCACGGGCACATACACGCTTGAGGAGATTGCCTCGAAGCAGAAATTTGAATTTGACGACATCGATCTTGCGGCAATGGAAATCTACGACTTGCTCAACGACTGATTTCTTAAGTTAATCTTAAATGAAGTCAATTTCAAGAATTTTGATTTTACTTTCTGTGAAAATCAGCTATAATTTGTTTCATAGAATAATTTACAATTTTGATAACTGGAGGCAAATTGATGCGTTCAACGTTGAATAAAGTCCGCAATGCACTGAATACGCGTACGGGATTCTTCGCACTGATATTTCTGATTTTCTGGATCAAGACATACATCGTGTATGTCACGAAGTTCAGTCTCGGCATTACCGGTCCCATGCAGAAGTTTCTGCTGATTGTCAACCCCGTTCCGTTCGGGCTGCTGCTGTTCGGCATTGCGCTGTATTTCAAGGGCAGAAAGTCATACTGGATCATGATGGTCGTTGACTTGATTGAATCGCTCTGGCTCTTTGCCAACGTGCTTTACTACCGCGAATTCTCTGATTTCCTGTCAATGGGAATCATCAAGTCTTCAGGCTCGGTTTCCAACAATCTGACGTTGAGCATCGGCGAAATACTTCATGCAAGCGATCTGCTGATTTTCGTCGACGCGATTGTCCTGGCGGTTCTTCTGGCAACGAAAGTCATCAAGGTCGACTCAAGACCGATGAAGCTGAGGTATCCGGTGGCAGTCACCGTTCTTTCCGCTCTGCTCTTTGCGGGTAATTTGGGACTTGCCGACAAGGACCGTCCACAGCTTCTGACACGTACGTTTGACAACAACTACATCGTTAAGTATCTTGGCATGAACTTCTATGCCGGATACAACGCATATCAGACGCACAAGGAAAGCGCAACCCGCGCCAGTGCGAGCGAAAGTGACATGGACGGCGTTCTCAAGTTTCTGAAGAACAACCGCAGCGCCGCAAATCCGGAGTACTTCGGCAAGGCCGCCGGCAAGAACGTCTTCATCTTCCATCTGGAAAGCTTCCAGCAGTTCCTGATCAACTACAGGGTCAACGGCAAGGAAGTGACGCCGAACCTCAACAGGTTCTACGCCGACCAGAGCACGCTTGCGTTTGACAACTTCTACAACCAGGTCGGACAGGGCAAGACGTCCGATGCTGAGACGATGCTTGAAAATTCACTGTTCGGTCTCCCGTCGGGTTCCGTCATGACATCATACGGCACGTCCAACACGTTCCAGGCCATGCCTGCAATCCTTGACCAGCGCGGCTACACGACCGCTGCATTTCACGGGGACGTCGGCAGTTTCTGGAACCGTGACAACACCTATAAGTCATGGGGATATGACTACTTCTTCAGTGAGGACTACTACAAGAACAAGACCAACTACAGCGTAGGATACGGTCTCAAGGACAAGATCTTCCTCAAACAGTCAATCAAGTACATTGAAGAGCTTCCGCAGCCTTTCTATGCCAAGGTGATAACGGTCACGAATCACTATCCGTATGAACTTGACAAGCAGAACCAGCACATCGAGAAGACCACGACCGGTGACAATACCGTTGACGGTTACGTTCAGACGGCAAAGTACCTCGATGAGTCCTTTGGCCAGTTCATGGACTATCTCAAGAAGTCCGGTCTGTATGACAACTCGATGATTGTCGTCTACGGTGACCACTACGGCATTTCCAACAACCACAAGAAGGCCATCGCCCAGCTTCTGAACCTTGATACGGTGACGGGCTATGACCTGGCTCAGTTCCAGAAAGTTCCGTTCATGGTCCATCTCAATGGCATCAAGGGCGGAATCAACCACACGTACGGTGGTGAAATCGACGTCATGCCGACGCTGCTTGACCTGCTTGGCATCGAGAACAAGGATACCATCCAGCTCGGCAACGACCTGCTTTCGTCAAACCGCAACCAGACCGTGGCATTCAGAAACGGTGACTTTGTCTCGCCGGGCTTCACGAAGGTCGGCAGCAAGATCTACAACAACAAGGGCGAGGAAGTCACGGATGACCTGACCAAGGCCCAGAAGGAAGAGGTAAGCCGTCAGACTGAAAGGACGGATGAGGTCCTCTCGCTTTCCGACAAGATAGTCACGGGAGACCTGCTCCGATTCTACACGCCTGAGAACTTCAAGAAGGTCAACCGTTCGGACTACAGTTACAAGTATCGTGACGGCATGAAGCTTCTCAATGACTCTCAGTCGAAGAAGACCAGCGTTCTGCAGCAGCATGACGGCAAGAGCACTCAGAACATGTTCGTAACGGACGCTCCTGAGCTTAAATAAGGACATCAAGGACAGCACGCACACACCGCGCGGCTGTCCTTTTCTGTATGCTCTGAGACGCCTTCACAGGCCCGTGAAGGTGTTCCTGCCAAATGCAGTGTCACCCATACCTCGACGGATATGGGAACGTACCGAACCGTCCTGCTGGCGGGCTGTGTGATGGAACATTGGTATGTGGCTTTTCAAGCCCGGTGCAGGTGAAACGTGGAGGCCTGTGCTGGATTTGGATTCAGCTGACGTGGATTCGTGTTGGGCGGCCTGTCGGGCATGCGCGGCGTCTGTTGTGGTTGAAATTTCATCTGCCTGGCGCTTTTCGGACGAGTTGCGGGCTACTTCGTGTCTCTGTATGCCTTTGCACGGTTCATGGGTTTTCTTCACGTCTTGATGATTGGATTTTTTCGCAGCTTGCTTCACCTGATTATTCCTCGCCAGTGTTGAGAAAGCATCAACAGAATCCTGTGGGGCTCTTTTGCGTGCAACGCCGGATGTAAGGGGAGTAGTCTTCATTATTAGAGAAAAAGACCTTGTTCATTTGTCCCGTATGTTCAGAAGGGATGACGTGTAAGAGTCTGCTGTATACTGACGGGGCCGTCTGCAACAGGCGGCTGCTGGTGGAAATGTTTTTTGCGAAAAATCAGAAAAAAGCATTGACTGAAATGAATATAGTTGGTATGATTATATTCGTTGCTGATATGAGAAGGCAGCTTGTAAATCAATTGTAAAAATACTGTTGACTCAGTCATGTTTACATGTTATGATTATCGAGTTGTCACGTTGAGAGGCAGCGATAGTATTTAGAAATTGTTATTGACATTTGATTGAAAAGATGCGATAATAATTTGGTCGGCAAATTGTTTTACTGGAATGATTCAAAAAATGTTTTTGAAAAGAGTTCTTGACAAAATAAATTGCTGATGATAAAATTAAGAAGTCGCAACGAGCGACGTCTTAAAAACGGATCTTTGAAAACTGAACAAAGTTTCGATAAGCAAATGTGCAGGGTCTCCTGTTTGAAACAGGAGCAACAATATTTG
>CAKPXA010000003.1 GCA_934201845.1 uncultured Ligilactobacillus sp.
CTGTTTCAAACAGGAGACCCTGCACATTTGCTTATCGAAACTTTGTTCAGTTTTCAAAGATCTGTTTCTAAGATGTCACTCGTTGCGACTTCTTAATTTTATCATCGGCATTTTATTTTGTCAAGAACTTTTTTCAAAAATATTTTCTGAACCATTCCAGCAAAACAATTTGCCGACCAAATTATTATCGCACTTCTCAATGATAATGTCAACAATAATTTACAATGTAATTTTTTGCTGCTTATCAGCGGCAACTCAATTATCATAACACTTTGAAGAAGATGCGTCAACATCTTTTTTCAATTCGTTAAAATCAGACTGCGCTGCTCAATCAGCAACTTTCTTAGTATACCATGTCAGAGAAAAATAGCAAGGCTTTTCCAAAAAACAATTCAAAAATCTGAATATTTTTCAGGTTACCACAAGTTTCCCTAAAATCTGCATGGGAAATCAGGACACTGCATTTCCCGGGAAGACAAAAAAGGAAGCCAAAAAGGCTTCCTTCAAGTCACTTTCCTTCGGCGATATCCTCCAGGGCGCTTTTGACCCAGCCGTCAAGCCGGCTCGCAATCGGGGCGAACCCTTCATGGACATGACGGTTTGTCCAGTACTTCTTATGAGACGTATGTGTTGCCGGAACTTCAAAATCAAAAGGCTTCTCCAAGCATCGCACTGACAGCGAAATCTTCCGGGTGTATTCGTCAATGTCAATAATCATGACCTTAACACGCTGACCGATCTTGAGATAGCTATGGATATCATCGATAAAGCCGTGCCTGCATTCCGAGATGTGAATCAGGCCCTGAGTCTTATCATCCAATGCGACGAATGCACCGTATGGCTGAATGCCCGTGACCTTGCCGTCAAGGATCATCCCGATACGATAATTCATGCGCATCTCCTATTCTTCAATATCGACGCCGGCAATCACTACATCTTCCTTCGGCTTGTCGCCGAATGCCGTTTCAACCGCTGCAATCCTGTCAACGACATCCATCCCGGAAATAACCTGACCGAAGACTGTATGGCGGTGGTCAAGCCATGGCGTGCCGCCTTCCCTGTAAGCCTCGATGATTTCTGCCGGATAGCCTGCATCCTCCATCTGACCGAACATGTCGGCGGAAACGTTCTTCGCCTGAACGATGAAGAACTGGCTGCCGTTCGTGTTCGGACCAGCGTTGGCCATGGAAAGCGCGCCGCGGATGTTGAACAGTTCGTTTGAAAACTCGTCCTCAAACGAATGGCCGTAGATGCTTTCGCCGCCCATGCCTGTTCCCGTCGGATCTCCGCCCTGAATCATGAAGCCGTTGATGACACGATGGAAGATGACATCATCATACTTCCCTTCCCTGGACAGGCCGATGAAGTTTTCAACGGTCTTCGGAGCCTGGTCCTTGAACAGGGCCAGCTTGATGTCGCCCATGTTCGTCCTGATTGTCGCCTTTACTGCGGCGTTTCCTGCGTCTAACTGCGGAAATGAACTCATTTTAACCCTCCTGTTTCTACTTTATTATTGTTTATCACTCATTAAATAGTATAATGTCTGACGGACTTATTATCAATAGAAGCGGGCATAATAAGCAGACATGCGCCGTCATTTAGAAAAACTTTAGATGCTGGCAATTTATTTTCAGCCTGAATTATGCTACCCTAAACTTAAGACCTATGAACGAAAGGAATTTGAAAATGACTGAACAGGAATACTATGACTTGACAATCATCGGAGGAGGCCCCGTCGGCATGTTCGCCGCAACGTATGCACGCATGCGCCTTGCGAAGACACAGATAATCGAAAGCCTCGACTCACTCGGCGGACAGGTCAGCGCCCTCTTCCCTTCCAAGAAGATCTATGACATCCCCGGTTTTGCCGGCATCACGGGCGCGGAGCTGATCTCCCGTCTCGAAGAGCAGGTTGACCACTTCTCGCCGGACATCTTCCTCGGCGAGACAGTGAAGGGCTTCGATAAGACGGACCTCGGCTTCAGAATCGAAACGACAAGGCGCACGACATACTCCAGGGCAATCATCATCGCGGCCGGAGTAGGCGCCTTCGAACCCCGGAGACTCGCCGTTGACAACGCCTCTGAATTTGAAGGAAAGGAAATCCGCTACTTCGTCAGGAATCCGGCGGAGTTCGCCGGAAAAACAGTTGCCATCGCAGGCGGCGGCGATTCTGCCGTTGACTGGGCACTGGAACTTGAGAAGGTTGCAGACGAAGTTCACATCATCCACCGCCGGGACCAGTTCCGCGCAATGGAGGGAAGCGTCGAGGCACTGCGCCAGAGTTCCGTGAATATCCACACACCATATACGGTCACTGCCCTTGAACGACTCTCAGACGGAAAGCTCGGCGTAACGCTCAAGAAGGCAAAATCCGATGAAGAGGAACGGATTGCCGTTGACAACCTGATCGTCAACTACGGTTTCGTTTCCGACTCCAGAATTCTCGCCTCATGGGGGCTTGAAATGAACGGCAAGGCCGTTGCAGTCGACGGAAGCCAGCAGACATCCATTCCCGGTGTCTACGCCATCGGCGACATCGCATCCCGTCCGGGCAAAATCAACCTGATTGCGACGGGATTCGGCGAGGCACCAAGCGCGGTAGCCAATGCGCTGGAATACGTCTATCCCGAAAAGAAGCAGCCTGCCCACAGCACTCAGCTGATGAAGGCCTTCGAATCCACCGAAGGAGAAAGGTAAATTTTATGTAACAGCTGGAAACTCAACATTGGTACAATCAGTTTCTATGCATTCCGTTCTGTAAACCATTGTAAACATTCGGTAAATGCGGTATACTGAAGAATTTCTACAGTATATAATTCGTGTATAGCAAAAGGAGAAAAAAGTGACTTATTTAATAGATTTCGTTCTTCACATTGACTCTCACCTTGTTTCAATCGTCAATACATTCGGCGACTGGACATACCTGATTCTGTTCGCAATCATCTTCATCGAGACAGGTGCGGTCATCATGCCGTTCCTTCCGGGCGACTCACTCCTGTTTGCAGCCTGTGCCATGGCCGCAAACCCGGATTACAACCTCAACATCTGGGTGTTCGTGATCCTGTTCCTGCTCGCCCCGTTCCTCGGTGACTCGCTGAACTTCTTCATCGGGCACAAGGTCGGAAAATCCCTGACGAAGAATTCCTTCTTCGGCCGCTTCATCAAGGAGGAGCACCTCAAAAAGACCGAGGCCTTCTTCGAGAAGCACGGCGGACTTGCAATCTCCCTTGCGCGCTTCATGCCGATCATCCGCACGATGTCACCATTCGTCTTCGGCGGATCCGGCGGCAGATACAAGACGTTCCTGCCATACTGCGTTGCGGGCGTTGTCGCCTGGGTGACGCTGTGCTGCGGCGCCGGCTACTTCTTCGGCAACTTCCCGGTTGTCAAGGAGCACTTCTCACTGATCATCGTCGGAATCATCGTCGTTTCCATGATTCCTGCCCTGATCGGCGTGCTCAGGACGAAGTTCGGCAGCAGCTCAGAAGGGGAAAGTGAAGACTGAAACTTGAATGACCGCATAATCTCCTTAATTCAAACACGAGGTTATGACAATGAAATTCAAAATGACACCACTCGAAAAGAAGTGGGTTCTCTATGATGTCGGCAACTCTGCATTTGCCATGCTGACGGCGACGATTCTGCCGATATACTTCAACTGTCTTGCGAAGAGCGCGGGACTCTCCTCGGTCGACTATCTTGCCTACTGGGGATATGCAGTGTCCGTCTGCACGCTGCTCGTGGCCGTCATGGGACCGACGCTCGGCGCCATCGCCGACGTCAGGAACCTGAAGAAGAGGCTCTTCTTCGTCTGCCTGGTCGCCGGCACGCTCGGCTGCGCCGTTCTCGGCTTCATCCCGTCATGGTTCTTCTTCCTGGTCGTCTTCGTCCTGACAAATACAGGGTATTCAGCCAGCCTGATCTTCTATGACTCCATGCTCACCGACGTCACGGAGCCCAAGCGCATGGACACGGTCTCCTCCCAGGGATTCGCCTGGGGATACATCGGAAGCTGCATCCCGTTCGTGGCAGGTCTGATGTTCGTGCTCTTCTCGTCGAAGATCGGGATCACGCTTCAGGCGGCCATGACCATCGCCTTCATCATCACCGCCGTCTGGTGGTTCGGCTCGACGGTTCCCCTGCTTGGTTCATACAGGCAGCGCTACTACGTCGAAAAGCCCGAAAAGCTCGTCTCACACAGTCTGAGACGCCTCGGACACACGGTGAAGGACATCTTCCATGACAAGAAGGTCTTCATGTTCCTTCTGGCCTACTTCTTCTACATCGACGGCGTCTTCACCGTCATCGACATGGCCACGGCCTACGGCAAGGCGCTCGGTCTGAACAGCACCGGCCTTCTGCTAGCGCTGCTCGTCACCCAGATCGTGGCTTTCCCGTCAGTGCTCATTCTGAATGAAATCGCCAAGAAGGTCTCGCCTGCGGCAATCATCACCGTCTGCATCGTGGCGTATCTCGGAATCTCCCTTTACGCATACGGGATGCACACGCAGCTTGACTTCTGGATCCTGGCCGTCGTCGTCGGCATGTTCCAGGGCACGATTCAGGCCCTGTCCCGCTCCTACTTCGGCAAGATCATCCCGCCCGAAAAGTCAGGCGAGTACTTCGGCCTCTACGACATCTTCGGCAAGGGCGCCTCGATTCTCGGCACAATCATCGTCTCGCTTGTCAGCCAGCTGACAGGCAACCTGAACCTGAGCGTCAGCGCCCTCTCCATTCTGTTCCTGATTGGTCTCGTTCTCTTCCGCAGGGCAGTCCGCCTCAACGAAGCCAGCGCAGACACTAATCAGCTGACGGACATGTAGATACGCAAAAGCACCGGAACTAAATGTGAAATCTACAAAAAACGCTCCACGCATTGAAAAAATGTGTGGGGCGTTTTCCTTTGGGCAAATGCTCAGGTGCAAAGTTGACGGATGAGGTCCTCAATCATACCGGTGATTTGGCCAGCCGACCGCTGCAGGGAGAAGCGACCGCCAAATTCACAGATGCCGCCAAGCCTCTTTTCTGACCGGAAACAAGGGCATGCACAGCAAAGAGGCTTCCTGCCCTCTCAGGGAGCAGAAAGCCTTGATTCAGTCTTCAGCTGCATGCTTCAGTTCCCATCTGCCGCGCCAGAGCAGCAGGCCCTGAAGCAGGACGAACAGGATGATGAACATGCCAAAGCATGCCATGAAGAATTCAGACGGCAGAGCCAGGATGATCGGATCAGTGTCGGGATCGAATATCCAGTCCGAGTTTCTGAAGAGAATCTCATGGAACGTGACGAAGAAATCCTCGAAATCGGAGACAAGGAACACACCAATCATGAAGATGACGGCAAAGCACCATCTGATCGGGTTGATGAGGCGCCAGGTCTGCCTCTCCGCCATCAGCCGGCGGACATAGTGCACCGCAAACGGCACCGTCAGCAGGCAGACGGCATAGTCGAGCAGAAACAGCTTCCTGCAGTCCGCAAAGTGCGTCATGCCGCTCTGGGACATCGGAAGGGACAGCTGCAGACGGCCGGTCCACGGAAGGTTCAGGTAGTCAAGCAGGCGGCCGTATTCAATCATCAGCTGAGCCCTTGTCAGACCCACTTCCCTGTAGAGGCGGTAGTGGTCGACGAAGAAGGCATACAGCGGTCTGAAGTTGATGGTGACGGCAATGCTCAGTGACACTATTGCCAGAAGCAGCACTGCATTTTTCAGCCAGACTCTCACTCTACCTTCCATTCGTCAAGAGATCCCAGCTCGATTGTCGGGGCGATTTCCTGCTTCGCCACAAGTTCGCGCGTCGAGACGCCGGTGTAGACAAGCATCGTGTCGATGCCGAAGTTGATGCCGGCCTTGATGTCCGTCATGTAGTTGTCACCGACCATGACCACTTCATCCTTCTTCAGTCCGAGGCGCTTCAGGGCCTTTTCCATGATGATCGTCTCGGGCTTGCCGATGTAGGTTGCCTTCTGCTGCGTCGAGCATTCGACCAGGGCAATCACGGAACCGGCGCCGGGAACAAGACCGCGTTCGTTCGGCAGATTCGTGTCGGCGTTCGTGCCGATGAACTTCGCGCCGCGCTTGATGGCCAGCGTGGCCAGTTCGAACTTGTGATACGTGACGTCATAGTCGAGACCGACGACGACATAGTCGGGGGTTGTTTCCTCGAAGTGGAAGCCGCGGTCAAGAATGGCCTGCTTCAGTCCGAGTTCGCCGATGACGTAGACGCTGCGCCTGCTTTCGTCCAGGTCCGCAATGTAGTCGGCAGTGGCCAGCGCTGACGTGTAGACGTTGTCCTCGCTGACATGAATGTCAAAGTTCTCGGCCAGGTTCTCGACGACCTTGGCCGGAGCCTGCGTGCTGTTGTTCGTGACGAACAGGAAGGGGACGTCATGTTCCTGGAGACGCTCGATGAAGCGGCGCGCCGCTGGAATCTTCTCCTTTCCCCTGTAGATTGTTCCGTCCAGATCAATCATGTATCCTGCATACTTCTTCATTTTCAAATCAACCTCTTAGTCTTTCTGCCTGATTGTGAAGTGACGGCTGCGCGAGTTCTTTCCCACAGTCTTCGCCTTCATCCTGTTCTTTCTTTCCTTCTTGTCCTTGTTGCGGTTCGGCTTTCTGCTCCTGACCTCATAGACCTTCTCGTCAAAGCTGTCAGCCTGCCGCTGGCGCCGGCGCCTGTTCCGCTGCTTTGAACTGCTGCGGCTTCTCCGGCGCTCTTCCTTCGGCACGGGAGCCGGCTTCTGAACGTCAAGATTGTGCAGCACGAAGTAGGCACAGCCGAAGTTGCAGTTCTCATAGAGATAGTCCATCAGATGGTCGATGTTCTGAGAAGGCGTGCCCTTCCTGCTGCCGGACTCGTAGAAGCCGCGCAGCCTGAGCTGGTCATATCCCCAGTCCCCGACGATGTAGTCGTATTTTGTGAGAATCTGGCTGAACCGCTCACTCAGCCTGTCAGCTTGAAAGCCGTCGCGATAATTCCTGACCAAAACGTACGGATGCCCGTCTATCAGCATCTGAGCATCACTTTGCATCACGATTTCACTTGCGTTCTCGGCCAGCTTCTCCGCCTTCTTCAGGAGCTGGTCCTCACGGCGTTCACGTTTGCTGCTGTTCAAAAGAATTCCTCCCGCTTCCAGAATGTATCACCTTATTATACCACATCGAACCTCTCATCTCCTGCCGAAATCAATCTGCTTGCCCTCAAGCATCCCCAGAACCTCCTCCTCCGAGAATGGCCGGCCGAACGGACGCCTGTACGGCAGATAGTCCGCTTCAGGCGAGTCCACGCCGACGTTGAGGCAGGTTGACAGATTGACGGCGCTGTGGTGGATGTGTCCGTGCAGATTGATGCGGTTTCCCCTGTTTCCGACAATCAGCGGGTAGTGCGTCAGGAAGAACTGCTTCCGGTCAAACTTCAGAATCAGCCCGACGTCATTGAAGACATACTTCGGCCGCCCGTCTGCCGTCACGGCATTCTGCCTTGCCAGGTACTTGAACAGCGCCCGCGGGTCATGGTTGCCCTTGACGAGGACAATCTGACCGTGAAGCCTGATCAGCAGCCGGTGCAGCCGCTCGTATTCCCGCGTCCTCCCGGAAACCAGCGCAACATCCCCGAGATGATACACCGTGTCCTCTTCAGAAACGGCGTCATTCCATGCCCGCACGATCTGTTCGTTCATCTCCCTGACGGACAGGAACTCACGGTAAGAGAACATCATGTCGTGCACAAGGCTCTCGTGGAAGAAATGCGTGTCAGCGGTAAAGTAGTTCATGTCCTTGCTCCTTCCAAATGCAGGGCTCTGCATTTAAAAAGCGGACCCGAAAAATTTTCAGGCCCGCTCGAAACACTTCAGTTGTTACTTGCCGGAATCGCCGTAGTTCTTGAGAACGCGTGCACTCGGATCGTCGACGTCGCAGTTCTCCCAGTTCCTGTTCGGCATCCAGTAGTCCTTGATCCAGGCAGCCTGGCCGGGATAGAATTCCTCGAAGATGTCGCGGTAGAGAAGTGACTCCTTGGTAAACGGCGTCTTGTACGGATACTTCCTCTTCGCCTGTTCCAGGTCGGCGTCAGTGTATCTTTCCTCGGCGTATTCCTTCAGGTCGTCGACCATGCTGTGGCCGACGGCGTCACTGAAGGCGGCCTTCTCACGGAAGAGGATCTCCTCCGGCAGATAGTCCTGACCGTCGAAGGCATGACGCAGAAGGTACTTGCCCTTGCCGTAGACGTTCATCTTCTTCGCCGGGTCGATGCTCATCGCATACTGGACGAAGTCAGTGTCGGCAAACGGAACCCTTCCCTCAAGCGAGTTCGATGAAATGCAGCGGTCCGCACGCAGCACGTCGTACATGTAGAGCTCGCGGACGCGCTTTTGCGACTCCTGCTGGAACTCGGCCGGAGACGGTGCGAAGTCCGTGTACTTGTAGCCGAACATCTCGTCCGAGCATTCGCCGGTCAGGATAACCTTGAGGTCCGTGTTCCTGTGGATGTACTCGCAGACGATGTACATGCCGAGGGAAGCACGGATCGTCGTGATGTCCCATGTCTCGAGCTTGCGGATGACTTCCTTCAGATGTCCCAGGACGTCCTCCCTTGTCATGATGACTTCCGTGTGGTCCGTTCCGAGATAGTCGGCAACCTCCCTTGCATACTTGAGGTCAATCGGGTTCCTGTCCATGCCGATGGCAAACGTCTTAATCGGCTTGTCCATGATGCGCTGCGCAATCGAGCATACAAGCGCCGAATCAAGACCGCCGGAAAGCAGGAAGCCGATCGGCGCATCGCTTTGCAGGCGCTTGTCCACTGCCTCGACGAGCTTCTCGCGCAGGTTGACGCCGATCATCTCGACGTCGTCTTCGGAATACTGCTTGACGTCGCCCAGGTCGTTGTACCTGACAATCTTCTCACCGTCATAGTATGAGCCCGGCGGGAACGGCTTGATGTCATGGCACAGGGGCATGAGCGCCCTGGCAACGGAGGCGAAGGCAACCTTACCCTTCTTCGTGTAGCCGTAAAACATCGGCCGGATGCCCATCGGATCGCGGCCGGCAAGCATTCTGCCCGTGTCGCCGTCCTTGATGGCAAACGCAAACTCACCGTCAAGCATCCTGCACATGATGTCAAGTCCGTACTTCTGATAGAGCGGAAGCAGGACTTCACAGTCACTGTGACTCACGCATTCATAATCGTCCGCCAGATTCTCCTTCAAGGCAGGGTAATTATAGATTTCGCCATTGCAGACCAGCGTGCAGTTATTATTATTGAACGGCTGCATCCCCTTTTCTGATAAATCCATGATAGACAGCCGGTCAAAGCCGAAGACTGCTCCGTTTGCTTCCTGGATGCGTGTCATGTCCGGACCGCGGTCGTCTAATTCGTGCAAAGCCTTTTCAAAGATTGCCATTGGATATTCGCTGGAATCAATGCTCAAAAAACCACACATAATTACTTCCTCCTTCTTGAAAAATTATCTTTAATACACCGACCATGAATAATAAATTTTCGTTTCATAAACTGTTTTTAATAGTCAGTGGTTTTATTTTACCACACTTTTCCGTATTATTAAATAAGCAATTAAATATTGATTAAATTTTTACAGAAATTTCTTATTAATGTCGGGAAAACGTCCCCGTCAGCCATTTTCAATGCACCCGCGGACGGCACGAAAACGGCGTTGTCAGATGATGTCCATGACACTGCGAAAACTTCACTTCGGATTGGTCCGGCACAGGTGCGGAACGCGGGCAGGACTGGATGTTAGCCGGTTTGTCTCAGCCGGAATGGAGGGTTGAGGACAAGGCGGCAGTGAATCGCTGAAATCGGGAATTCACCACAACACCGTTTAGTACAGACCAAAAAAGGACCGGGAAGATCCCGGTCCCCTTGGATATTCACTTTATCTTGACTGAACGGCCCTGTGATGATGCCTTCTGACTGCAATCAGCACCGCAAACCAGATGACGGACGCAACCAGGGCAATGAGCGTTGTCCTTTCAAGACACATCACAACGCAGACAAATGCCAGGAAGATCAGCACCAGATAGTCCGACAGAGGGTAAAACGGCATTCTGAAGTCCGTCTTCTCCTCTTCCCTGCCTTCCTTCACGGATTTCCTGTACTTGAGATGTGCAACGACGATGGCGCCCCAGATGAAGAGAAAGCACGTCGTGGCAACACTTGAGATGAACTGGAAAAGCGCCGTATTCGGCACGATGAAGTTGGCCAGAACCGCAACGGCGATGATCATCGTCGAGAACTTGATGGCATTGGCCGGAACCTGCCTTCTCGAAAGAGTGCCCATCTTCTTCTCGAACCTGCTTGTTCCCTTGTATGTCAGGGAAAACAGCATGCGGCCCGTGCTGAAGATGGAGCTGTTGCAGGCAGAAGCCGCCGCCGTCAGAACGACGAAGTTGATGATGCCGGCGGCCGCCGTGATGCCGATGTTCTCAAACACCTGCACGAACGGACTCTGTGCGACCGTAATGGAATTCCAGGGATAGATTGCCATCAGGGCAAGCAGCGAACCGACGTAGAAAATGATGATTCTGAGCGGAATCTCGTTGATTGCCTTCGGAATGATCTTCTTTGGGTTCTCCGTTTCAGAGGCCGTCACGCCGATCATCTCAATACCGATGAAGCCGAACGTGACCATCTGGAATGACATGATGAAGCCCCTTGCTCCCTTGGGGAACAGGCCGCCGTAATTGACGAGGTTCGTCAGCGAGGCGTGACCCTGGGGCGTCTTGAAGCCGACGGTCACAAGGACGATGCCGGTCAGAATCAGGACCACGATGGCGATGATCTTGATCAGCGCAAACCAGAATTCCGTTTCACCGAAAAGAGCAACGGTAATCAGGTTGGCAAGAAGCAGCACCAACAGGATGACGAAGCCCGGCAGCCACTGCGGAACGCCCGGGAACCAGTACCTGACGTACAGCCCGCTCGCCGTAAGGTCAGCCATGGCAATCGTCACCCAGCAGATCCAGTACGTCCATCCGGTGACAAAGCCCACGTCCTCGCCGAGATAACGGGCGATGAAGTCAATGAACGAATGCGTGTTGAGGTCGGAAAGCAGAAGCTCGCCCATCGCACGCATCAGCAGAAAGCAGATGACCCCGGTAAGCAGATAGGCCAGGACAATCGAAGGACCGGCCGAATGAATCGACTTGCCCGATCCCAGGAAGAGCCCTGTCCCGATTGTTCCGCCAAGGGCGATCAGCTGCACGTGACGTGACTTGAGCCCGCGTGAATAGTTGTCTTTTTCAGCCATTTAAATAAATCTCCAATCCAAAACCGAATAATACATTTATCCAGTATAAAACAAATTGGAAATTAAGTAAAATTCAACTTATTCACTGATTGATGAATAACATTCATCAACAGTTTCTTCAGAAATTTTCCTTCTTCCAGACGGCAACCTCTGCCATGAACTTCTCGAACTTCTCCCTGTCCCTGACTGACGGAAATTCGCCAAGAAGGACCGGGTCGGCCTGCCTTGCAGAACCGCCCTTCCTCTGCAGCAAAAGAACTGCCTTCTCCGACTTCTTCGAGGAAAACATCGTGCCCGGAAGCTTGATCAGGCTCTGGAGATACCCCTTGTCGTGGATGACGTTCAGAAGAGGAAGAGAGGACTCGTCCTCAAACATTCCCGAAGGAACGAGGAACAGACCGATTCCGCCTTCCTTCAGGCAGTTGAGCGCCTGTTCAATGAGCAGAAAGTGCACGAAGGAATGTCCTTCGGCAGCATGCGTTTCGTATTCCGCCGCACGCTCATCCACTGGATACCAGCCGACGGGAAGGTCGCAGACCACCACGTCCGCCTTCGGAACAAGAAGCCTGTCCAGCGCATCCTGATGATACAGTTCAAGGTTGAGACCACAGAGTTCCGACTCAATGCCCGCGATGGCAAGAAGCGTGTCGTCATTGTCAATTCCGAAGCCGCGGACGTCTTTACATCCTCCTTCATTCAGCGAGTTGATGATGACCGCCTCGAGGTTTCCGGTACCGACACAGAGGTCAAGGACATTAGCCTCTTTTCTTCCGACATACACCTGCTGGAGCAGGTAGGCCATCAGAAAGCCGATCGTGTCGGGCGTCATCTGATGGTTGGCCTGAACACGCTCCCTGCGGTACGCCGCAAGCAGGCTTACCTGCAGAAGCAGTCTGCGGTCCTCCGTGCCCATTTCAGCAAGATTGACTTCACGGTATATTTCCGCCAGTCTTCCGGCCGTCTTCTCGTCGGGAACTCCGTCTTCAACATGGACTTCTCCGTTGTTCAGAAGATTGTCGAAGTTCTCGGTCAGGGCGTCAAGCCAGTCGTCTTCAAGCTGTGCCTGCAGCAGTTCGCAGGCCTCGTTCATCAGGTCGTACTTCTTTTCTATATCAGCTAATGCCAAGAATGCTCACTCCAAACATAATTTTCTCACCTGGTACAGTTTACCCATTTGCGGGTCAATTTGCAACTGAAGTCACTTGACGTGGTTCGAAAATCTTGTCGGCATGGTGAACTTGTAGACCTTGCCGTCGTTCAGTCTGACCGTCAGTTCCAGATAATCCCTGCTGACGGTGCCGGTGTTGAAGCGAAGGCGCTGCCTGTGCCCTATGTCATTTGAAAGGGACATGACGGCCATTGCCTTGGCCTCATAATAGGCCGCCTGCTCCTGGTAGTCATGGATGTGCTCCCTGAAGATGACCGTTTCCGCGCAGAAGATGCCTGCAACCAGCATGAAGACAATCATGGCCGCCACAAAGAACGTTCCTCTGATGCTTCGTTCTCTCATCTGAGATCACCGCCGTCCCCTGCATATCTCGCCGGAATGACCAGCTGCTGACGGAATGTCGTCCCGTCATCGAGCACAAGAGTCATGACCGGCCAGGTTCTGCCTGAAGTCTCGACCTTGAAGCTTCTTGCACCGTACATCAGGGGCATCCTGCCCGATCCCTCGTCACAGGTCTCCATGACCAGGGCCTTGCGGTAGGCATAATATTCAAGACTGTAGTACTTCTTCGTCTTCGGACTATAGTACAATGTGAAGTATCTCTTCTGCGTGTCCTGTGCAATGCAGCCGGTCAGGTCCAGCTGGTCGGAATAGATGATGTTCAGAACGCGCGAATACTGAAAGCGCTCGGTGGACCGTCTGCTGTCAAGCGTCAGCTTCAGGCAGCAGACCACGCCGGAAAGAAGAAGCACGCCGGAAAGCGTGACCAGCAGCGCAACTGCCGTTTCAATCAGCGTGAACGCCTTCCTTTCCCTCCAGCACGATCGTCCTGCCGCCGGCCCTGATTTTTCCGAAATCACATCCGTCTCCTCCCTTCTGTCCGAATCCGTACAGATACTGCGACTCAAGCCGGTTGGCCTCCTTAAGAAGCTCAAGCGACGTCTGCATCCTCTCGTAGGAACGGTTTTCCCGAACGTTTCCCTCCGACTGACAATAGCACAGAAGCCAGACACACATCGCCGCGACGCTCAGGCCGAACAGCGCGTCAATCAGCATGAATGCACCTTTTTCTCTCATCATCTCCCTCCTTTTTCGGGTGTAATCCGATACTGAACCCCGAAACCGAGCTGCGTCGTCAGCCGATACGACTTCTTCGTCAGGCTGGATGAAAAATGCACGGTTGCGGGCGTCAGCGAGCCTTTCTCGGAAATCCTGCACGTCACGTCCGAACGATCGTTGAACCTGATTGTCCCGGGCAGCCTGACGGTGACGCGCTGAGGCACAGTCATTCCCGCGCATGAAAAGACAATCCGCTGCGGATCGTCGACAAGAAAGCTGACCTGCCCGGCACTGCATTTGGTCGAGGCCTTCATGGCCACGTAGGAGAAGCCGCTTTGCAGCTGACGGTAAAACTCTTCTTCCCGATGACGCTCAATCGTCTGCCTGTTCGCAAAAACGCCGAGCAGAATCATCATCGCCGCAATCAGCAGCACGATGCCCGCCTCAAGCAGCGTGAACGCCCTTCTCATTTACCATCCGCCTTCTTCTGGTACGTGTCGGGCTCGAGGTTCTTTTCCTTCATCTTAGCGGCCTGCTTTGCCGTAAGATAGTTGTCGTCCTCAAGCATCTTGACGCTGACGGTTTCAACGGCCACGTTCCGGTCATCGGCGTAAAGCTGCGCCTGCGAGTTAAGCTCCGTCTGGAGCGCATCGGTGTTGACCTTGTCCGCATGCGTTCTCTGACTGGAAAGGTTCGGCACGATCAGCAGAACAAGCAGGCTTATGATGAACAGAACGACCGCCATTTCAATCAGCGTAAAGGCCTTCTTCCTTCTTCTCTTCTTCTCAAACATCAGTACATTCCTCCTAAACTGGAATAAAGCGGCAGCAGCATTGCCAGATAGCACCCGATGATCACGAGCGCAATCAGCAGAAACAACAGGGGCTGAATCAAAGAAATCAGCCCGTCAATCTGGCGGACAAGCTTCTTGTAGGCGGCTTCGGAATAGACCAGAAGCTGCCGGCTCAGCTCTTCTCTTGTCTCACCGGACGAAAAGAAGGCGTCAAGCTCCCCCGGCATGAAGGGATAGGCCGCAATGACCTCGGACAGGGTCCTGCCCTGACTGAAGCACTGGTCAATCTGCTCGCCGAGCTGGTGCATCAGCGTCCGCTCGCCGAACTGACCAAGCAGCTGACAGATTTCCCTGAAGTCAAGCCCGCTTTGCAGCATCATCCCCAGATTAAACGTCAGGTAGTAGTAGCAGTACTGACGGTACACCCTTCCAATCACCGGCAGACCGCAATACCAGTCGTGCCTGGTCAGCGCCTTCTGTCTGCTCCACCACCGGAATACCCTGGCGAAATACACGGCTGAAATCACCAGTACGACCATGATTATCCACTTGAGCACGTTCTGCCAGTCAAAACCGGTCTCACCTCCGCCCATGCTCTCAAACTGCTTCAGCTCGGGCATGAGAAGAAACTTCATGCCTGCGGCAATCACAGCAAGAAAGCAGAGCAGAGCCGCCGGGTAAACCAGCACTCCCCGCAGGCGCGACTGCTGTACCACGCGCCGTTCAAGGCACTGTCCCAGCTGCTTCACGCTCCTGTCGATATCGCCGTGCCTTTCGGCGATAGCCAGCTGAAAATACGTCGAAACGTCAATGTAATCCCGAAGAGCGTCCGACAGACCTTCGCCGCCGGAAAGCCTCTCCTCGATTCTTCTGATGTCATCGGCATTTTCACCGGACATCAACCCAAGTGACTTGAGGCACTGCTGCATGGAAAAGCCGGATGCAAGCATGTCACCCAAGAACCTGAAGAAGGCCGCCTGTTCCCTGGCACGCCATTTTCTAGCCCTGTGCGTACCTTCCGGCAGTTTCTTCTGTAATTTCTCCAACTTTAACGCAGAGTCCAAGACGCTCCCTCCATTCCTTCGTCATCTGACGTCTTTCTGACAGGCCGCAGCGGATGCCCCGCTCAAGCTCGTCAATTTCCAACATGTCGAACAGAACCCCGGCACCGCCGTCGCTGCGCGGAATCAGCCGCTGGTAGCTGGCAAGCCGCAGCGTCTGTCCGAGCTCCTCATCACTGATTCCGAGATTTCTCATCCGCTGCCAGATTCCGTACACGCTTGTCGCATGAACCGTACTCAGAACCAGATGACCGCTCAGCGCCGCATTGACTGCAGCCTTGGCAGTCATGGCATCACGTATCTCCCCGATGATGAAGACATCGGGATGATGGCGCAGGGCAACCTTCAGCAGGCTGGAATAAGTCATTCCGGCCTTCTCGTTGACCTGCACCTGCAGAAAGTCCGGTTCCGAAATCTCGACCGGATCCTCGATGCACATGACCTGCCTGTCGCCGAGGTTTCTGGCAAGATCGTACATCGTCGTCGTCTTGCCGCTGCCCATCGGACCGGACAGCAGCAAAAGCCCCCTCCTGCGGCAGGCATCTGCAAGCCTGTCCCACTGGTCCGGGAAAAGGCAGCCGTTTCGCTGACTTCCCCCGTCCTGATAGATCAGACGGATCACCAGCGACTCGCGGTTGAGAAAGTCACCCACCGTCGAAAGACGGCAGTAAACCGGACTGCCGCCGTGTTCAAGTTCCCAGGAACCAAGTTGCGGCCGCCTCTGTTCCGCAAGCGACATGTCAGCCCGGTATTTAAGGAAACCTATCCACTGCACGGCCTGACGGAAGTCAAAATCACCGTGAAGCTCATATGACCCGGCCACGCAGAACTTGACGACGTACCTGTCCTTTTGCGGCAGGAAGCTGATGTCGCTTGCCTTCCTGCCAATTGCATCAGTGAATATCTTCTGAAGCACTGCATCCATGATTATTTCCTCCCTTCTAGTATTAAAAGACGCATAAAGGGCGGAAAACATTGCAAAAAAAAGGCCGGAAGGAAAATTTCCTTCCGGCCGCTGCCTATTTCAGGGCTGCTTCCACTTCTGACTTCGACGGAATGGACGGGATGGCGCCGAGCTTTTGCACCGCAAGCGACGAAGCGCGGCTTGCAAAGACTATCGCCTCCTCGATGTTGACGAAGTCCCTGTCAAGACGCGACACCAGGGCGCCGAGGAACGTGTCGCCGGCAGCCGTCGTGTCGACCGCCCGCACCTTGAAGGCCGGAACGAAGCCTTCCTTCTCACCGATCCTGTAAAATGCACCCTTCGATCCAAGCGTGATGATCACGTTCTTCGCGCCGAGTTCCTGCAGTTTCACGGCCGCCTCATGCTGCGAGGCAGGATTGTCCACATGAACGCCCGTCAGAATCTCCGCTTCCGTTTCGTTCGGCGTGATCAGGTCCGTGTTCTGCAGCAGTTCCTGTTCCACCTGCCTGGCCGGCGCCGGATTGAGCACCGTCACCACGCCGTTTTCCTTGGCCAGCCTGAAGGCCCGGGTCGCCTGATGAAGCGGCGTCTCGAACTGCGTCACCAGAAAGTCGGCACCGCAGATGACTTCGCGCGCCGCCTCAATGTCGTCGTCATCAATCGTCTGGTTCGCCCCGCCGTAGATGAGAATGCTGTTTTCACCCGAATCCTGCAGCAGAATGAATGCCTGACCCGTTCCTTCGTCGGACTTTCCGACATACTTCGTTGAAACCCCGCTCTCCTCGAGAAGGCCAAGCATCATCTTTCCGTTTTCATCATCACCGACCTTGCCGATGAAGGACGTCTCCGCCCCGCATCGTGCGGCCGCAATCGCCTGGTTTGCGCCCTTTCCGCCCCCGGCGTTGTTCTTGTCCGACATCGGCATCGTCTCACCCGGCTGCGGCAGGCGCGCAATCCTCAGAATCGTGTCGACGTTCAGACTTCCCAGAACCGTAACGTTATTCACCATTTTAGACCCTCCGTGTATCGTTAAAACCTTTTATTAGCATATAACATTTTGGGGGATTTGGCAATTGAGGCAATGACGGAAGCCGATTGGTCAGCCACCGGGCACCAGGCCTGCTCAAACGACGGCAGGCCTGACCTGCCAAGTGAGAGTCCCAGAGCGGAATGGGGGGCGAACGGGAGCGATGCTGCGTGTAGGAAAGGTGGAAATTTCCCACCAGCTTTGGTCGACAAAGCCCCCCGAAACGTCAGTCACGGGGGGCTTGATTTCTTTAATTAGTCTTCGTCCGGGAATTCAGCTGAGGTGAACACTTCGGAAACGTCGTCTTCGTCTTCGAGACGGTCAATCAGACGCTGAAGCTGTTCTGCCTTGTCGGCGGGAACAGGAACGGTGTTCTGAGGAACCATTGTGATTTCGGCCGTATCAAGGTCATACTTGTTCTGGAGTTCATCGCGGACGTCCTCGAATGCCTGCGGATCCGTGTAGATTTCAAAGACTTCCTCTGAAGCCTGGAGATCATCGGCGCCGGCGTTGAGAGCATCCTCGAGCATTGTGTCTTCATCAACGTCAAGGTCTTCGCGGGCAATGGCAATGTAGCCCTTGCGATCGAACATGAAGGCAACGGAACCTGTTTCGCCGAGGTTGCCGCCGTTACGGTTGAAGTCTGCGCGGACTGCGGAGGCAGTGCGGTTGCGGTTGTCAGTCAGTGTGTGAACGAGGATGGCAACGCCGGCAGGACCGTATCCTTCATATGTGATTTCTTCGTAGTTGGCACCGTTTGCGCCGGTTGCCTTGTCAAGGGCACGCTTGATGTTGTCCTTAGGCATGTTTGCGGCACGGGCCTTATCCATGACCAGGCGAAGCTGTGGGTTTGCGTCTGGGTCAGGACCGCCACTCTTCGCCGCCATGTAGATGTCTCGTGATAATTTCTGGAAAATCTTTCCACGTTTTGCATCCTGGGCGTTTTTACGGCCCTGAATGTTATGCCATTTTGAATGTCCTGACATTTGTAATACCTCTTTCCAAATATTGTTGAGTGATGACTATGCACCAAATTAATATTACCAAATCATCAACGCCGGTGCAACTCAATTCTTGATTCTGCGCCGGACTGCGCCAACCAGGATGCAGAGCAGGATTCCGCACAAAGCGCCGGTCCCGTCCAGCATGACGTCCTGGAAAAGCGGCGTCCTGCCTCCCGTCAGCATCTGGTGAAACTCATCGGTCGCCGCGTATCCGAGCGAGGCCAGCACGCACATGAAGGCCGAAAGCCAGGTGACGTTCATGCGGTCCCTCACCCCGAGGTACAGGAAGCTTCCGAGCAGGAAGTACGTGCCGAAGTGAGCGCCCTTCCTGATGAAGAACTCGATGAACTTGTAGTATCCCGACGTCTTCACGCTGATGACGGACCCGGCATACTTCAGGGAAAACTGCTCAAGAAAGCCCCGAAGCGGCATTCCCTTCAGACACCGCTCGAGAAACGGCACCGACGTCTGCTGCCTGTAGGTCATCGAAGACGAGATGAACAGGACGAGCATCATGAAAAATGCAGCGATGATGAACCAGTCCTGTCTGCGCAACTTAATTCTCAATTTTCCACCATCCCTTCGTGAACTACTCGGCCATAAATGACCGAGCTTCTGGGAACACGAAGTAGTATTCAGGATGTTGCGCTGGTATTCCAGCCACCTGACTTACAGAACTCCGTTATTTTACCAAGGCCAGTCCCTGGCCAATGACTTTTAAACCCTTGTGCAGGATGTTAACTGCCGCATTAACATCCCGGTCGTGGTGAATGCCGCACTTCGGACACGTCCATTCGCGGAC